>JANTFT010000024.1 GCA_024763275.1 Anaerolineales bacterium
GAATCAGGACCGTGAGCTGCTCACCAAGAACCCTTCACTGGTCGCCAAAGGCATCACCGCCGGCATCATGTGCTATTTGAACAGAGAGGAGATCTCACCGGAATAACCATGAACACCGCCCTGCCGAAAGCCGCCTACGAGACCCTCAATAGAGCCAAACTGGCCTTGAACAACGGCGAGCTGCAGCGCGCCAGGCGCCTGGCGCTGAAAGCAGTTAAGCTGGCTCCTGACCACGAGGAACCCTGGCTTTATCTGGCCTCGGTTTCTTCCCCTGAGGCCAGCATTTCCTATCTGAAAAAAGCCCTGGAGATCAACCCTTCCTCCAGGCAGGCGAAAAAAGGCATGCACTGGGCCATTCAGCGCTTCCGGAAAAACCATCCCGGACAGCAACCAAAAAAGGTCCAGCTGCCGGTCTCAATCGCAGAAAAAGCCCTTACCGCCAGCCGGCCTTTCCTGCTGCCCTGGTCAACGGCAGCTCTGATCCTGATCGCGGTCATGCTGGCCTGGCTTTGGACTCCGGACTTCTCCTTCGCGCTGCCAGATTTCCAATCTACCCCTCAAACCACCCTGTCCGCGGGAGAGAATTTCCGCAAGGTAACCTATACGCCAACACCGACAAACACGCCGACTCCCACGCCGACCCCCACCAACACACCTACCCCGACTATCACACCTACACCCAAGCCTACCAAGGTACCTAACACCTATCCCAATTACATCAAATCGGTACTGCCATCCGGGGTCTATCCTGACGAGCGCTGGTTTGACATCAACCTCTCCACCCAGCACATGTATGCCTATGACGGTGACAAGCTGATCAAGACCTTTGTGGTCTCTACAGGGTTGCCCGGCAGTCCAACGGTGACCGGCCGCTTCCGAATTTACGTCAAATATACATCTACGTTAATGGTAGGACCGGGATACTATCTTCCTAACGTCCCCTGGACGATGTATTTCTACAACGGCTACGGCATCCACGGCACGTACTGGCATAACAATTTCGGTCACCCTATGAGCCACGGCTGCATTAACATGCGCAACCAGGACGCTGAGTGGGCTTTTAACTTCGCCAGCGTCGGCACACTCGTTAACATCCACTACTGACTATGAATACCAAATTTACCAGGAAGGATTTTCTGAATTTAAGCGGTTTGGGGTTGGTCAGCCTGGTTGGCCGGCAGCTGAAACCAGTCCTCAATATTTACGCCGGACAGCAGGGCCGGGTGATCCCCGATACCATCTACAGTTACAAGCAGCCCAGTTTTGAAAGCGACAGGGTCCGCCTGCATTGGAAGGATACCGTCTTCCAAATCACCAACGTGGTCCTGGGAAAAGAAGAATCCTCGCAGAGTCGGATCTGGTACCAGCTCGGTGCCGAGGGATATGTGCACTCAGCCTGGGTGCAGCCTGTCAGAACCGAGACCAACCCGGTGCGTTCCGAGTTTCCTGAGGACGGCCTGCTGGCGGAAGTGACCGTCCCCTACACAGACGCGCTGTGGACCCCGGGAGAACGCTACCACGTGGCTTACCGGTTTTATTACGAGACCACCCATTGGATCAAGGATCTGGTAAATGGGCCGGACGGGATCCCCTATTATCACATTCTGGAAGACAAATGGGACCAGGAGTATTATGTCCCAGCAGCCCACCTGCGGGTAGTTCCCCCGGAGGAACTAACCTTGATCTCGCCGGATGTGCCTAACTATGCCAAACGCATCGAGGTGCTGACCAGCACCCAGACGGTGATCGCTTACGAATTCAATCAGCCCGTATATATGGTCAAAGCCTCAACCGGGGCTGACTTCAGCAACGGCAAATACGCCACACCCACCGGTCACCACATCACCAACTATAAACGCCCATCCCGCCATATGGCCGCAGGTAATCTGGCTTACAACGGCTATGACCTGCCTGGTGTCCCCTGGATCAGCTATATCACGGAAAATGGGATTGCTTTCCACGGAACCTACTGGCACAACAACTTTGGACATCCTATGAGCCACGGCTGCATCAATCTGCCTTCCCGGGCTTCCAAATGGCTTTACCGCTGGACGCTTCCCCAGGTACCCTACGATCAGCAGGCAGCCTATAACGTTTCCGGCACCCACGTGGATGTGTATTAACGCTCTCCCGGACATCCCGGGGACTCCCTCATTGCGGGTCGATTTTTTTTACACAAATCTTATTGTCCCGCAAAACCGGTCATTATAAAATATATCTGGAAAAGATTTATATACTGGAGGAGTTCAATCAGTTATGAGTGTTGGACCGCTTTTTGCCGGCTTGGTTTTCGATGAGAATGACCAGCCGGTGAAAACGACCTTTATCGGCCAGGAACCCTGCTACGTGGTGGATGACGACGGCTTTATGCGCCACATCCCCTCCGAAGGGGTTGACCGCCAGGTCCTGAAAATCCTCGGGGAGCAGATCGAAGGGCATGAAGAAATCCTCAGTGAAGAGGTTGCCAAGCTTTCCGGGCAGGATGACATCTTCTCCCGGGCAGTCTTCCTGGAACAATTTAAAAATATCGACAAGCAATTCGATGAGATCATCAAACAAGGCCTGCCAGAGGAAGGCCGGGCTTATATGGGTATGGTCGGGTTCAAAGTGATCATCAACCACCACGGCGAGGTGGTGAACGTAGAGCAGCCAGGGACGATCATTGAGGAGGATTAGGGGCTGAAAGTGGACATCCCGGATATCATCACCGCTGATGAAAGCAACTTTCAATTCCAGGTGCTGGACTACTCCCAACACCAGACGGTTGTTGTGGAATTCTGGGCCAAATGGAGCCAGAACTGCCAGCAAACCAGCCAGCAGCTGGAAAAGCTGGTCAGGGAGCACGCCGGTCAATTCCGCCTGGCCCGGGTGGACGTGGACCGAAACCCCCACCTGACTCAAAGCTACCAGGTCCACACCGTACCCACCTTGAAAGTCTTTGAGAACGGATCGGTTTCCGCCCGGCTGGAGGGACCCAAAACCGGCCTGCAGCTGGCGGAATTCATAGATAAAATCGCCCCCGGACCTGAGAGGCTGCTGCTTGAAAAAGCAGCCAGTCAGCTGGCGAAGGGGGTGTACCGGACGGCCGAAGACACCTGTCTGGAGATCCTGGAAGAGGATCCGGACAATCCTCCCGCCAAACTGCTGCTGGCCAGGAGCCTGATCTGGCAGGGAGAGCACCTGGAGGCACTGACGTTGCTGCACAGCTTTCCCCCCAGCCGGGAGTACCCCAGCGCAGAAAAGCTGCTCCCCCTGACCGAGGCCCTGCTGACCGTGGGAGAATCCCAGGAGGTTGCCAAACCTCTGGACGCTGTCTACAATCGGGCTCTGCGGCTGATCGAGAGCGGCAGTATCCCGGCCGGGCTGGACGGGCTGCTGGAGATCATCCGCCAGGATAAGGGCTACCGGGGCGGCGCCCCACAGGCGCTCATCCTGGGCATCTTCGAGCTGCTGGGAGAGAAGCATCCGCTGGTGGGTGAATACCGCCAGCTGCTGGCCAGCGCCCTATTTTAGTCTCCGGCAATGAATGACCTTGACCCGCTTTTGATGGTGTGTACAATTAAGGCACGGAGCAGTCCGGGGCGGTGGCGGAATTGGCAGACGCAGGGGACTTAAAATCCCCCGGGATAACCGTGTGGGTTCGAGTCCCACCCGCCCTACTTCTCCCATCCAAAGCAGAGGAATCCGCTTTTATTATTAACCCCACCCCATTCCTTCCAGTGCCTCTCAGGGACATCCAGCCAACATTTTTGTTATATTGGACCTGTCCGCTCGGATCAAATCGGCCGTAACTCTTCAATTCGGTTAGGTAGCCTGGCAATCCTCCTGTTTTCACAGCACATGTCCTATAATGTAGACAAGCTGTTCAACGCTGGGAACTCTGGCAGGCCTCACTGGGAGAATTATGGCATTCGATCAGACAGGACACTCCCTCACTCTGATATCAGGCCGGATCGCCTCCGGTCTGCCTTTCCCCCTGCCGGTCGGTTTTCAAGTACCAGCCCCCTGGCCAATCATCGCTATCTCCCTCGGCGCAGGCCTGATCATCATCTTCATCGCCTATACCTTGCTACTACGCAGGCTGGTGCATAAGCGAACGCTCGCCCTCAGAGAGAATGAAGAGAAGTTCCGGCGCTTCTTCATGACTTCCAAAGACCCGGTGTTCATCACCACCAGTGACGGTAAATTGGTAGAGGTCAACGACGCGGCTGTCGAGCTCTTCGGATTTCAGAACCAGCAGGAGCTCATGGACACACCGGTCAGCAGGATCTACCTGAATCCGCTGGAGCGCCCCGCCATACTTAAGGAAATCGAACGCCACGGCTTCATCAAGGATCTTCCGGTGGACATGATCGACCTCAAAGGGCAGGTCCTGCACGTCTCTCTGACAGCATCCACCATCAAAGACTCCCAGGGGGAGATCACCGGTTACCAGGGTACGATCCGCGACAACACCGAGCTGATCTCGACCCGGCGGCAAATGGATCACAGCCAGGAGAGCCTTAACCTGGCCCTGACAGGCACAGGAGCCGGCCTGTGGGATTGGGATATCAAGTCCAACACCATTGAGATCAACGACCGCTGGGCGGACATCATTGGCTACCAGAGATCCGAACTCACCCCCCTGACAATTGAGGACTGGGAAAATCTATCCCATCCGGAAGATCTGGAAGAATCCAATAAACAGCTCCTTAAGCATTTCGCAGGCGATCTCTACCACTACCAGGCGGAAATACGCATGAAACATAAGGACGGGCACTGGGTCTGGATCCTCAACCAGGGCAGGGTGATCGAGCGGGACCACGACCGCTCCCCCACCCGCATGGTGGGCACAGTCCAGGACATCACTGAGCAAGTCCATATCAGAGAAGAGATTCAAGAATACGCCACCCAGCTGGAAGCCCTCCACCAGGTGACCCAATCGCTTTCCTCTACTCTGTCTCTCAAGGAATTGCTCAACCTGATCCTGGTCAAATTGAATGAGACCATATCCTTCGACAGCGCTTCGATTTTCCTGCTGAAGGATGGCGAACTGCAAGTTGAGACTACCCTCAACCATCCCCATCCTGAGCAAGTGGTGGGCAAAAGCTTCCCTACCAGCAATTTGCTCTTCCAGGAAATTAAGGAAAAGAAAAAACCCATCATCATCGACAACGCCCTGCGGGACCCCCGTTTCGAGGCCTGGGGGCAGATGCATCACGTCAAAGGTTGGCTGGGCATCCCTTTGGTGATCCAGGACGACATCATCGGCTATATCACCCTGGACAGCAAGCAAGCCTCCGCTTTCGGAACACCGGAAGTCAAGCTGGCCAACCTGTTTGCCTCCCAGGCCGCCCAGGCTATCCAGAATGCCCGCCTTTATGAGAAAATATCCCATTATGCCGAAACCCTGGAATCCCGCATTGAGGAACGCACCAAAGAACTTTCCAAGCTGGTTGACCATATGGCTGGGCGGGAGCTGCGCATGGTGGAGCTCAAAAAAGTCATCGACCGCCTCCGGGAACAGCTGCTTGAACTTGGCATAGAACCTGCAGCCCAGGACCCGCTAAAAGAAGAGCTTAACCGGAATTTATGAAAACAAACAGCCCATTCGGGAATAGATTAGATTACGTAATGGAAACGGTTGAAAGATGGGTAGCCATCCCTCGCTACCCTGATCCTGCCTTACAGCGCAAAGCTGGCATCATCCACACCCTCACATCCGCAATCATTGTGATGGCGCTGGCTACTATCTCGCTCACACCGTTCATCTTCAACGACCCGGTGGAAGGATTGAGTATTTCCCTGGGTATCATTCTCTTTTGTCTGGCAATCCAAACTCTAAACCGGCTGAACCGAACCAATCTGGCTGCCTTGATCTTCGTCGTGGTAGTCTGGTTATTTGACAGCGGACTGATCCTTTTCAGCGGAGGTTTCCACAGCAATTATTTGGTTTCCTACCTAACCATTACTGTAATGGGCGGGCTGATCCTGGGGGATATCTACGCCCTAAACATTGCAGGGATCAGCATCGTTACCTACCTGTTCTTTTACTTCCTGGAGAAACAGGGACTTCTACCCGAACCCCTGTTCCATTTCACTCCTCTAGCGCTGATCATCATCAATGTGGTGTCCATTTTACTGGCTGCGATAGTGCTGGTGCTGGTGCTCAAAGAATACGAATTGAACTTTGAGAAATTAACAGAAAAAGAACAGTCTCTCTCGAATATCAACGAAAGACTCACCGGGGAAATCTCTGCCAGAAAAGAAGCCGAGGCCCTGCTGCGTGGGAGTGAGAAACGCTTGAAATCAGCCTTGATGGAATCCCCATACCCAACCATGCTGCATACCGGTGAAGGGGAGATCCTGCTGGTAAATACTGCCTGGACACGAAAAAGCGGCTATTCTTCCCAGCAGCTAAATTCCCTCAAGGATTGGCTGGACAAATTCTTCCGGGAGAACAGTGCTAAGGTCGAGGAGAATATCTCCCAGTTAATTTCCGGAATTTCAGATCAGCGGGAAGGCTATTACAAACTGTATCCTAAAAACGGAAGTGTTCTTTCCTGGTATCTGCGCTGGACCCGGCTTCCCGAACTGCCTGATGGTAAAAGCTTAATTCTTGCTATAGCAACGGATATGACCAGGTTGCGGAGAATGGAATCAGCTCTGCGCGAGACAGAGGAAAATCTCTCTAAATACACCCTGGTTACCAATGACGGCTTATGGGATTGGGACCTGACCACGAACCAGGTTGATTTCGATCCCCGTTATTACACTATGGCCGGGTATGAAGTGGACGAGTTTCCCCACCTTCTGGAAGAATTCCGGAAACGGGTCCATCCGGACGATCTGGAAAGAGTGTTCTCCGCAGCAGAAGCTCATCTCAATGGAGAAACTGACAGGTTCAACGTCGATTTTCGCTTTCTAAAGAAAGATGGCAGCTGGTTGTGGGTTATGAGCCGCGGTAAGGTCACTGTCCAGGATGAATACGGCAAACCCCTGCGACTGGCCGGCACTCACACTGATATCAGCACCCAGAAAGCTGTTGAGGAGCAGCTCCACCAACACCAGGTGCATCTGGAGCAAATAGTCAGGGAACGAACTCAGACGTTGAATGAGCGTATTTCTGAAGTTGAAAAGCTCAATGCAGCCCTGATGAACATCCTCGACGATTATCAAATCGCTAATCAGAAACTTTCCGCTGTGAGCTCTCTTCTATCTACTCACTACCAGGAATTGGAAACCTTCGCCATTACTACCCTCAATGACCTCCAGACTCCTCTGCTCACCCTCCATGCCAGTGCGGAAAGGCTGCTCAGTAAACCTCCAACAAACCTGAAGGCAAAAGAGCTGGAAACTCTCGAAGGGATCCGAACTCAATCTTGCCTGGTCAATCAACGCCTTTCGGATCTCCGGGAAGTCTCCCAGCTGTTCCGGAAAGAGATCCAACCAGCTGAAGTTGATGTCAGGAAGGTAGTGCAGAAAGTCCTCAATAACTATGCGAAGGAACTTGAGGTGCAGAAGGTCAACATCGACCTTAAGGAGCTGCCAGTCTGCCAGGTGGATGCGGCGCTGCTGGAAGAGCTGTTCGAGTATCTGATTTACAACTCGATCCAATTTACCAGTGGCACAGACAAGCCGGAAATCGTCATCGGTTCCCAATCTGGAGAATCCTCTGGTAAGATTGTCTATTATGTCCAGGTCAACGGCGTCGGCTTCGACCAAAAGGACCCTGGAGAGAATTTTCAGATCTACCTTCAGCTCCAGGACGAAAGCAACAGGCAGGATATTCGCCTGAACCTGATCAAGGCCAAGATAATCGTTAGCAAGCATGAGGGAAAGTTCTGGGTTGAATCCCAAAAAGGTTCCGGAACCACCTTTTTCTTTGAATTTAGCCTGCCCTTCAACAGACAGGACGGAAATGAGACGGTTAAATCAACTTAATATTTATCCATCAAATATATGACTGACCTGCAATTCACTCTCCCAATCTTACCCTCTGTGCTGTCAGGACTGATCTCCTTGCTGGCGGCTATCCGGCTGTACAACCATCGGTCTTCCCCTGGAGCTGTCCCTCTCAGCCTGCTGTTCTATTCAATATTCATCTTGTCCCTGGGCCTCACCGGTGAGCGCCTGGTCCCTACTCTATCCCAGAAAGTTATCTGGCTACAGATCCAGTATCTGGGAACCGCCTTTGTCTCAGTATTCTGGCTTTTATTCTGCCTCCGGTATTCTAATCATAAACGTCCAGGACCCACTACCTTCTTTCTGATCTTTTCCTGGATTCCGATCATCACCATCATCCTGGCTTTCACCAACCAGATCCACAACCTGATCTGGTCTGGCTTACACTTGAGTGAGGTCCGGGGAGTCACCATACTCCAGCAGGATTTTGGTCCCTGGTTCTGGCTGAACGCCCTCTATTCCCACGCGCTCTACCTGGCAGGGATCTTTCTTCTGATCCAGTTCTTCTTCAGAACCCCACGGGCACTCCGGCTGCAAATTTTACTGGTGATCCTGGCTGGACTCATCCCTGGAGCGGCGAATTACCTCTACCTTGCTGGAGCCAACCCTTTCCCGACGATCAGCATCACATCGCTCAGTTTCATCTTAATGGGGCTGATCATTGTTTATGTGCTCTATTTCCACCAGTTCCTCAATCTGATCCCTATCGCCCGGGACACGACCGTTGAAAATATGCGCGATGGGATAGTCGTGGTAGACCTGAAAGACCGCATTGTGGATATCAATCCGGCAGCGCAAAATATCCTCCAGACATCCCTGAAGGAAGTTCTTGGTAAGACGACCAGCGAAGTACTGGACGACCTTGCAGATTGGATATCCAGATCAAAAGAAGGAAACACACCTGTCAAGATCCTCAACATCGGCCGGAATGAAGACAAGAAGAACTATGTACTGAACCAGATCACCTTGAACGACGCCCGCGGCTCTCTGATCGGATATACGATCATTTTCCATGACACCACTGAAACCCACGCCCTCAATAAAAGCCTGAAGGTTCAGGCTGACCGTCTGGCCGTCCTTTATGAAATTGGCAAAGCGATCACCAGCACATTGGAAATTGATGATCTCCTGGGACTGATATTCAATCAGCTGTCCAAGGTGATCCACAGCGATGCCTATTTTGTCGCTCTTTACCATCCGGATAGCCATCAACTGGAAATCAAAGTCCTCTCAGATCGGGGCAAGCTCTATCCCCCCTCCCTGGTTGACGCTGACCAGGGCGTTTCCAGCTGGATAGTCAAGCACAAAAAGCCCCTCCTGGTCAAGGACCTGAGCAAGGAACTCGTTGATCTGGGTGTAAAACCAATCATGGTAGGAGATCGGAAGCTCTCCCGTTCCTGGCTGGGAGTCCCTCTGATAGCAGATGACCAGTTGATCGGCCTCCTGGCGGTTACCAGTTATGCTGCTGGTGTATTCGATGAAAACGACCAGCTGCTGATGGAGCAAATCGGCCAGCAAGCAGCGCTGAGCATCCAGAACGCCCGCCACTACGAAGAGGCCAGCCAACAGGCCAAGCTGGATTCTCTGACCGGGGTCAGCAACCACAATCACTTCATTGAAAAACTTCATGAAGAAGGGGAAAAAGCTCTTGCCAGGATGATGCCGCTGTCTTTAATCATGCTGGATATCGATTATTTTAAAACCTACAATGACACTTATGGCCACACCATTGGCGACCAGGTGCTGCGGCTGACCGTTCAGGCTATTAGCTCCCATGTTAAAAAGACAGATATTGTCGGGCGCTGGGGTGGCGAGGAATTTGGTATCATCCTGCCCAACGCGGCCGTGACTCAAGCCAACATGGTGGCCAACCGGATCCGGAACACCTTATCCGAACTCCCCCTCTTTGATGTAGCTGGACAGACCATTCCCAAACCAACCATTTCCCAGGGCATCGCAACCATCCCGGACCACACAACGGATGTGGATGAGCTGATGGTCATCGCCGACCGGGCTCTCTACAGGGCCAAAGAACGCGGCCGGGACCAGGTAGCCGTCGGTATAGCCTCCTCCACCCAGTAAACTCTCAGCGAATTCTTTTTATCCTGGAGATAAAATCCCGCAGGGTGTTCTGCCCTATGTTAAAATCGGAGTATGACCCCTCGGATTGTCTTCCTGGGAACACCTGATTTTGCCGTGCCCTCTCTCCAGAAACTGGCAGAGAACTTTCAGGTTGTGGGTGTGGTGACCCAACCTGACCGCCCTGCTGGCCGGGGCCGGGAACAATTTCCCCCTCCTGTGAAAAAGACTGCCCAGGAGTTGGATCTGGACGTTTTCCAAACCCAGGATGTTAACAGCCTGCCCTCCCTGAATGTGATCCGGGGGTGGGAGCCGGATTTGATCTGTGTGGCGGCTTTCGGACAGATTCTCCACCAGGAGCTGCTCAACCTCCCGGGAGCTGGCTGCCTGAATGTTCATGCCTCCCTGCTGCCCCGCTGGAGGGGCGCCTCTCCCATTAACGCCGCCATCCTGGCTGGAGACACGATCAGCGGGGTAACGATCATGAAAATGGGGCCGGGGTTAGATGACGGCCCGATCATCGCCCAGCAAAGCCTCGAAATAAGCCCAGAGGAAACCGCGGGGGCATTGTCAGACCACCTGGCAGAGCTGGGCGGAGAACTGCTGGTTGAGACCATCCCTCCCTACCTGGAGGGAAAGCTTCAACCGCAGCCGCAGGACAGCTCCCAGGCAACTTACGCAGGCCTGCTCACCAAAAAGGACGGAGAGCTGGATTTCCAGCGGGACGCTGAAGACTTAGCCCGCAAAGTACGGGCTTTCTTCCCCTGGCCGGGCACCTACACCTCCTGGCAGGGATCCCGGCTGCTGATCCACAAAGCCAGACCTGCAAACGTAACCTCCCCGGGAGCGGGGGTGTTTACTGTATATGAAGGACTCCCGGCGATCGGCACCGGAAGCGGTCTCCTTGTACTGGATGAACTGCAATTGGCTGGAAAAAGCAAGCTGCCAGGGCGGGATTTCCTCAATGGTATCCCTGCCTGGGAAAACTCCCGGGTGGATAGTTAATAGGAAAGTTAAGAAACTATGCCAGATGCATCCAAGCAACCCCAGCAAATCTCAATCATTTTCTTGCGCCATGGTGAGTCAATCGGGAATGCCGAAAGACGCCATCAAGGGCAGGCGGATTACCCCCTGACAGATCTGGGAGTCCAGCAGGTTCAGCTCCTGGCAGAGGATTGGAAATCGAGGAACTATCACTTTGACCTGGCGGTTGCCAGCCCTCTCTCCCGCGCCAGGCAATCCGCGGAAATTCTCGCTAAGGTTCTGAATGTTGAATTGAGATTCGATCCCATCTGGCAGGAGCGGGACAACGGCAAACTGGCCGGAATGCTGCACAGCAGAGCTCTGGAGATGCTCCCACCCCCAGATTTTATCCCCCTTTACGAACCAATCGCTGATACGGGGGAAAGCCAATGGGAACTCTATCTGCGGGCTGGACAGGCACTGAACAGCTTGATGAGCAAACCTCCCGGCCGCTATCTGGTGATCTCGCATGGGGGCTTGCTGAACATGGTGATGCATGCCCTGGTCGGGGTAATTCCCCAGCCCAACTTTCAGGGCCCGAATTTCCGCTTCAGCAACGCTGGGTATACACAAGTCCACTATCTACCAGAAAACGGCACCTGGTCCATTCTGCAGCACAACAACACCTGCCACCTCAAGGAACGCTGATCCAGCACCAACACGCCTATGGGTAAAAGCTTTCTGATCATCGGAGCGGGAGCGATCGGCACCTATATCGGGGCCAGCCTGGCCAACCAGGGGCATGAGATCTCCTTCCTCGAGCGTGAGAAGGATATCCCCTCCCTCCGCAAACAGGGATTAAGTCTGGTGATCGGGGAAACGGAAATCAATGCTACCCCTGCCGCCTTGATCAGCGAACTGAAAGGGATCCAGGAACTTGACCTGGATCTGGTCATAGTGGCACTGAAAAGCTACCACCTGGAATCCTTTCTGAGCGATCTGGCCGAGATCAAGGCTTACCTCCCTCCCCTGCTGTGTCTGCAGAACGGGGTCGATAGTGAAGAGCTCCTGGCGAATGTAGTGGGATGGGAGGGAGTGATCCCCGGAACGGTGACCAGCGCGGTCGATCGCCTGGGAAAAGGCCGGGCCGTGGTGAGCAAACAGCGGGGGATGGGAATTGCCGGACCGCATCCGCTGGTCAACGAACTGGTGCCAATTTTCAACCAGGCGGGGTTGAACTGCCGCTATTATCCCCGGGGTGAGGCGCTGAAATGGTCAAAAATGCTCACCAACCTGCTCGGAAACGCCAGCTCGGCCATCCTCGACCTGTCTGCCGCAGAAATATACGCAGACAGCGGGTTGTATAGAATGGAGCTGAACCAGGTTCGGGAAGCGCTTCGAGTGATGCGGCGCCAGGGTATCCGTCCTGTTAACCTTCCCGGTGTACCGGTGAAGGCTCTGGCTGGCGTGGTCCGCTTTCTGCCAGCTTTCCTTTCCAAGCCTTTATTATCGGGAATCGTCGGTGGGGGCAGGGGCGAAAAGATGCCGTCGTTCCATATCGATCTTTACAGCGGAAAGGGAAAGAGTGAGGTCGATCAGCTCAACGGCGCTGTGGTGCGAGCAGGGAAAGAAACAGGCTGCCCCACACCAGTCAACACCTTCCTGACCCGGACCCTGACCGCTCTGGTAAAGAAAGAGATTCCCCTCACCAGGTATAGAAAGAACCCCGATTTATTCCTTCAGGATCTTGAAGCCAGCATTAAAGAGCACCATCTCAACGGATGATCTCATAAACCAGTGGAAGCCGGTCAACTGGCGTATCGCTCCAGCGGTGAGCTTCAAGCAGGTTAACTTTTGCCTGCTCAAAATCCATCTCCGAGGCAGCGTGCACGATGAACAGATCCTCCCCCTCTTCCACAAAATCCCCTACCTCCCGCAGGATCTCAATTCCTACGGTGTGGTCGATGAGGTCCTCTTTTCGAGCTCGCCCTGCTCCCAACTCAACAGCGGTTTCCCCAACAATCCGGGCATGGATCTGGCTCAGGTAGCCGGATCGCGGTGCCGGAACCGTTCTGATCACCATCGCCCGGGGAAATTTATCCGGGTCCTTGATAAAACTAAGGTCTCCACCCTGGGCTTTGACAAGGTCCAGGAAACGGTTCCAGGCGGATCCATCAGCAAGAGCCTGAAGGGCTTTTCCCCGGGCTTCTTCCTCACTGGCGGCTTTTTTACCCAGAACAAGCATCTGCTCTGTCACGTCCAGGCAGTGGTTTAAAAAACTTTCCGGTCCTCTTCCCTGAAGGGTATCCAGAGCTTCTTTCACTTCCAGAATGTTGCCGACTGCAATTCCCAGAGGCTGGTTCATGTCTGAGATCAAGGCTACTGCTTTTCTGCCAGCCAGGTGGGCAATATTCACCATGAAACCCGCCAATTCCCGGGCTTCTTCCTGGGTCTTCATGAAAGCACCCAGACCAATCTTGACGTCCAGGACTATCGCCTGCGCTCCGGCAGCGATCTTCTTACTCATAATCGAGGAGGCGATCAGGGGAATGGAATCCACCGTACCTGATACGTCACGCAGAGCATATAATTTCCCGTCAGCAGGGGCCAGATCGGCAGTCTGGCCTGCCAGCACCAATCCGATCTTCTCCAGCTGGTCGAGAAACTCTTCCTGACTCAGGTTCACCCGGAAACCTGGGATAGACTCCATTTTATCCAGCGTACCCCCGGTGAATCCCAGGCCCCTGCCGGACATCTTGCCAACCGGCAACCCGCAGGCAGCCACCAGCGGCTCAACTACCAGGGTAGTCTTGTCCCCCACCCCGCCGCTGGAATGTTTATCAACCGCCAGGGGAACCACCGACGACAGATCCAGGACTTCTCCTGATTGGACCATGGCCATCGTCAGATCAGTGGTTTCCTGGTGGGTCATCCCCTTCAGCAGAACGGCCATCGCCCAGGCGGAAGCCTGGTAATCCGGGATGGAACCATCGGTGAACCCCTCGATGAAGAATTCGATTTCCTCTTTGGTGAGTTCACCCCCATCTCGCTTCTTAATGATGATATCTACAGCACGCATAGCTGCTCCTGTTATTCCTTAAATGATGAACTACGATTATACCGTAACCGCTCCGATCAGAACCAGGCAGCCGTTTATTAAGCTTGGCCCGGGTCAGGTGATGGAAGGACCTCCGCGGGTTGGTTTACACGGAATATACCTGTCACACCAATCAGAACCAGGATCCCTCCGGCAACTGTCCAGATGGTGATCGGCTCCCTCAGGATCAGCCACCCCAGCAGCACAGCGATCACAGGATTTACATAGGCATAAGTTGTCACCAGGCTGGCTGGCAGCAGCTGCAGGGCGCTGATAAAGGAGGTAAAGGCTATCAAAGAGCCGAAAACTACCAGATACCCCCAGGCAAGCCAGGCTTCCCCGGTGGGGGACGGCAGCGGCTCCCGCATCAGCAGGGCAATCACCATGAAGAACAGGCCTCCAAAGAGCTGCTGGTAGCCAGAACTCACTCCCCGGCTGATACTAACCGGGCATCTGGACTGCAGCACCAGTCCGCTTGACCAGCTGAAGCTTGCAAATAAAAGAGCCAGGACTGACAGCAGATCAGCCCGGATTCCCGAGGTCAGCAGGGGATAACTGAGGATGATTATGCCGCCAAACCCTACTATCAATGATGCTGCCAGCAGAAGCGAAGGGATCTTCCTGTCCAGAAGAGACTCAAACAGGGCCACCCAGATCGGGGTGCTGGCGACAATCAATGCTGCCAGACCCGAGTCCAGGCGCTGTTCGGCCAGAATGACCATGCCGTTGCCGCCAATCCAGAACAGCAATCCCGAGGCTGCCAGTACCAGGATGTCCTTGCGCCGGGGAATGACCTTCTGCTTTCGCAGTACTCCCCAGAGCACCAGTATGGTCCCCGCTGCTAAAACCCGCAAACCACCAAACCAGAAAGGCCGAAATCCTGATCCTTCATTGATGCCGATGCGGATCGCCAGGTAGGTGCTTCCCCAGATGAGATATACCGAGAAGAGATTGATCAGACCTGGAAGAGTGATTCTCTTATGTTCTTTCAAAATGGTCTCCTGAATTGCTGCTCGCCCCGGGTTACAGGATCAGCATGGCGTCCCCGAAGGAGTAGAAGCGGTATTTTTGCTGTTTTGCCAGCTCGTACAGGGCCAGGATCTTCTCCCTTCCCACGAAAGCGCTCACCATCATCAGCAGCGTTGATTCAGGAAGGTGGAAATTGGTCAGCATACAATCCACCAGCTGGAATTCAAACCCGGGTAGAATATAAAGATCGGTCTGCCCTTCATAAGGCTCGATCAAAGAGGGATCAGCGGAATGCAGGGCCGCGGTCTCCAGGGTTCTCACAGAGGTGGTTCCTACCGCAATGATCCGGCCGCCCTTCTCCCGGGTCTGGTTGATCTGCTCAGCCACCAAAGGGGATAAGCGGCACCACTCGCTGTGAATGTGATGGTCCCGGGGATCCTGCTCGTGGACAGGAGCAAAAGTATCCAGTCCGATATGCAAGGTCACCTCCGCGATGCTGATACCCCGATCCCTTATTTTAGCAAGCAGTTCCGGCGTAAAATGCAGTCCTGCTGTAGGTGCGGCAGCTGAGCCGGATTCCCGGGCATAAATGGTCTGATAGCGTTCCGGCTGCTTTAATACTTCGTGGATATATGGGGGCAGAGGGACTTCTCCGATCTGATCGATCAGCTCTTCGATCGGCTCTGAAAACTGCAGCAAACGCAGGGACCTTCCCAAATCCTCTTTGACAAACGCCTCAGGCCCGCCTTCAACCTGAATCCTGCTTCCTGGCTTGACACCTTTTCCGCCAACCATGGCTTCCCAACGATCCTGGCCAACCTCCCTGAGCAGCAGCAGTTCCACCCTGCCGCCGGTAGGGATCTTTTTAGCAAACAACCGGGCGCGGATCACCCGGGTCTGGTTGAGCACCAGCAAATCATCCGGATGCAGCAGCGCTGGCAGATCCCTGAAAACCATGTGCTCCACCTGATCCCGGGAGCGGTCATACACCATCAAACGGGAAGAATCCCTGGGGCTCACCGGATGCTGGGCAATGAATTCCTTTGGCAAATGATAGGAAAAATCAGAGGTTTTCAAGGGAGACTTCTTCTTACTTCTTAAAAAAATATAGGATCACGTTCAGGATCAGGGTCAGAACGACAGAAATGATCAGAGAGGACACCAGTGGTACAGCACAGGTGAAATTACCCCGCTTGAACTTCAAATCCCCGGGAAGGCTTCCCAGAGGGATATCCAGCCGGCCCATAAAGTAAAGGATCCCGGCAACTACCAACAGCACTATACCAAATACAGCCATAACCCGGGCCAGGGGCATTAGATCCATAGTTTCCTTTAATTGATAAGTCGGGGTTGTACAGCGTCGGCCGGCGGCTCCAAACCCAAATGGATGTAAGCCTGTTCAGTGGCTACCCTGCCCTGAGACGTGCGTTGTAAAAATCCCAGCTGCAGCAGATAGGGTTCGACCACATCCATTATCGTGTCCGGGTCTTCCCGGATCGAAGCTGCAATGGTCTTCAAGCCCACCGGTCCACCCCGGTATTTGACCACGATCGCCTGCAGGACACGGCGGTCCATGGAATCCAGCCCCCTGGAATCGATCTTCAGCAGTTCCAAAGCCTGGCCGGAAATCTCCGCGGTGATCTTCCCGTCCCCCCTAACCTGGGCAAAGTCCCGCACCCGCCGGAGCAGTCTGAGGGCAACCCGGGGCGTACCGCGCGATCGGAAGGCAATCTCCGTCAGGCCGGTAGGATCAAAGGGAACCTCAAGCTGGTCGGCCGCCTGCTGGATGATCTCCTCGATAGCTTCAGGGGAATAATAATCCAGTCTGTAAACGGCTCCGAATCTGGCTCGCAGAGGCGCAGTGACCAGGGCCAGCCGGGTGGTCGCTCCCACAATGGTAAAGTGAGGCAGGTTCAGGCGCACAGACCGGGCTGAAGGGCCTTTCCCGATCACGATGTCCAGGCAGTAATCCTCCATAGCCGGATAGAGGACCTCTTCCACAGCTCTTCCCAGGCGGTGGATTTCATCGATGAACAGGATGTCCCCCCCATTCAAATTAGTCAATATGGCTGCCAGATCACCCGCCCGCTCCACAGCTGGCCCGGAGGTGATCTTGATGTTGACCCCCATCTCATTGGCCAGAATGTGGGCCAGGGTGGTTTTCCCCAGGCCAGGAGGCCCATAGAACAGGACATGGTCCAGAGCCTCTTCCCTGTGCTGGGCCGCCGAAATCAAGATCTCCAGATTCTCTCGGACGGAATCCTGCCCGATCATATCCCGGATCGATTGGGGGCGCAGTGCATGATCAAAATGATCTCCCGGCCTGGAATCGGAACCGATCAGGCGTTCTGGTTGCTGGTCACTCATGCCTAAGATTATACCGAAGTACTCTGTAAATGCGAAGGAAAGTGTGATAAATCCATCCATCAGGATATAATCAGCCTAGGATTGATGGAGTACCACGGTAATCCAGACTAAGGGAAACAGCCATGAATAATGTATTCGAGTCCAGCCATCCGCTCGTTGCCCACAAATTGACCAGGTTAAGAGATAAAAACACAGACCCCAAGAAGTTCCGGGAACTGATCAGGGAGATATCCGCTCTGCTGGCCTACGAGGTCACGGCCGACCTGGAAGTTGCCCCATTGAGAGTGCAAACTCCCCTGGCTGAGGCAGAGGGAGTGGAATTGAAACAGCCCATAGGGCTGGTCCCCATCTTGAGATCAGGGTTGGGCATGGTGGAAGGGATCTGGGGATTGATGCCCACAGCAGAGGTCTGGCATATCGGCCTTTACCGGGATGAGAGCACCCTGAAGCCAGTGGAGTATTACAATAAACTGCCAGTGGAGCCGACCGTTTCAGTCTGCCTGGTTCTGGATCCCATGCTGGCAACCGGGGGATCAGCGGTAGCCACGGTGGACATCCTCAAACAGTGGGGGGTAAGCAAGATCAAGTTCGTCGGCATCATAGCCTCCCCAGAAGGCGTTGACGCGATGCACAACTCCCACCCGGATGTTCCCCTTCATCTGGCGGTGATCGACGACCACCTCAATGAACACGGATATATCGTTCCCGGGTTGGGAGATGCTGGTGACAGGCAGTTCGGAACAGGCTGAATCCTTGGAGAAAAAAAATGAGGCTTCCTGGTCGGGAAGCCTCTGTTTTTCTCCTGGGGACGTCGCTCAGATGGCTGCCTGGGTGATCTGGATAAAATCGTCAGCCTTTAAGCTTGCACCACCCACCAATGCGCCGTCAATGTCAGGCTGCTCGAAAAATTCCCTGGCGTTCACGGGCTTTACAGAACCCCCATACAGAATCCGAATCCGATCCGCCACCTTTCGGGAAAACAACCCGGCCAGCTCATCCCGGATATAATCCCTGATCACCCGATTGGCGCCCTCCGGCGTGGCTGCTTTTCCAGTTCCGATCGCCCAGACCGGTTCATAGGCGATCATCATGGTACTGATCCCCTCTTCAGAAACACCATCCAGGGCCGCAAGCAGCTGGCGGCGGACAACCTGGCCCGTCTTCCCGGCTTCATATTCCTCCAGGGTCTCTCCCACACAGAGGATTGGCCGCAGTCCCGCGGTCAGGGCAGCTTGAACTTTCTTGTTGACAGTCTGATCGCTTTCCTGAAAATAAGCTCGGCGTTCCGAATGGCCGATGATGACATGCTTGACAAGTTCAGCGAGCATAGGAGGTGAAATCTCACCTGTGTAGGCTCCCTGCTCCTCCCAGAAAACATTCTGGGCGCCCAGCTCAATTTTCGATCCCCTGACCATCCCGGCTATCCTGTCCAGGGCTGTGAAAGGCGGGCAGATGACGTTATCCACTGCTGATATCCCTTCCAGCCCGGGCAGCAGCTCCTGGACCAGCGTTTCCGCTTCTGTCACAGTCTTATGCATTTTCCAATTTCCTGCAACACAGGCTTTCCGCATTCATCCTCCAATTAAACAGCTTTCTTATTCAGACTGGAGACCCAGTTCTCCCTCTATCCAGGGCGGTAAATCATTCATACTCTCCAGTTCCAGCAGGATATCCCGGGCCTCGTCATATTTTTCCTGGGCAAAAAGAACATCTGATTTTAGCAAATAGGCTTCCAATAAATCCGGCCTCTCCACCATTACCTGGTCGACCAGATCTGCGGCCAGGTCAACCCTACCAGATATCAATGCCCGGCGGGCCTCAACCAGGCGCAGCAGGTCTGGATCAAGCTCAATTTCAGGGTTATTCTTGAAAAACTCCACTGAGAAATCCTCATAAGCGGCATGGTAGAGCGCTTCGCGGATCTTATCCTGGAGCTCCTCAATTGGTATGGGAGAGCCAAGCTCCTCCACTTTCAAAAAGCTGTATGCAGCATAGGTCCAGATATTGATCTCTGTCAGCAAATCCCCCAGAGTAAGGATGGTATCCGGATTCCCCTCCGCCAGCTGAAAGGACTTTTGAAATGCCTCTCTGGCCAGGGCCGGGCGGCCGGCATCCATATAAGCGACACCTAGTTGATAGCGCAGGAAATAATTCTCAGGATCCTCCCGGACCTGCTGGAGTAAATCCTGGATCTCTCCATTCGCAGGACCTGCACTCATCCCGGCTTCCTGGGTCAAAGTCGCCGGAGATATCAGCTCCGGGCCCGGAACCTTGCGGGCATTCTGAATGACCACCGAGGCCAAACAGAACAGTGCCAGTGCCGGTATCAGCATCCAGCCAATCCAGCCCGGAATGCCCTTTTTCTTCCTGGGTTCCGCTTCAGCCTGCGGTATGGCGGACATCTCCGCCGCTTGCTGCTCAGCTTTGGCCCGCTTAAGGGCGGCGGTGTGGCGAGCTTCCGCGTCCAAAGCTAAAGTGGGAGCTTCCCCCTCCGAAGGGCGCTCCTTGATCAGGGCGTCAAACGCTTTCAGAAAGGCGCTCGTCATCTCCCCCATGTTGGCAAAGCGGTCTTCTCTCTTCTTGGCCAGAGCTTTGAGGAGCGCTCGCTGAATCGGCTCATTCAAATCAGGATTCAGGTCCAGGGGCAGGGGAAGCGGACTGTAAATATGATCATGTATGACCGAGAAAGGCGTATCTGCCTGGAAGGGGACCTCTCCGACCAGCAGCTCATACATCATCACGCCCAGAGAGTAGATATCCGTCCGGGCATCCAGATTTCCCAATCCCTTGGCTTGCTCTGGAGAGATATAATGGGGTGTGCCCATCATCATCTGGCCGGAAAGAGTTGTCTGGCTGGTTTCTGTCATCCGGGCCAGGCCAAAGTCAGCCAGGTAAATGCCTCCAGCTTTATCCAGCAGCACATTGGAAGGCTTGACGTCCCGGTGTAGGACGCCTTCTTTGTGAGCGTAAGCCAGGGCAGAGGATATTACCCGGAAAACATGGCGGCTTTCCTTATAAGTCAGTTTGGACTTTTCCAGACGTGCCTTTAAGGTTTCGCCCTGGACATACTTGAGGACCAGGTAGGGACGGCCTTCATGTTCAGAGTAGTCATAGATGGGAACGATATTGGGATGTTCAAGCTTGGCGACCACTTTCGCTTCCCGATTGAAGCGGTCGATAAAACCAGGATGTTCCATGAATGCCGGATGCAGGGCTTTGATTGCCACGTATCGATCCAGGCTGGGATGGTAGGCTTTATAAACAGTGGCCATACCACCTTTCCCGAGCTTTTCGATCAATCGATAGGGGCCAACGTTTTCACCGATGATAAACGGCATTTCCCTTCTCCTTAAATCTTTCCTGATTATACCTTATTGAAACCGCTCATCTGAATAAAAAGAAACCTTCCTGAACCGATTGTAAACCAAACCAGTCAGGGAATAGCGAGATCCTGTTTTACAAATTAGTTAAGGAGAGGTATCCAGGGATAAGGAAAAAACCTCATCCCTGGTATGAGGTTTTCGCAGCACGTCCAATAATGAAATCAGCCCTTAAGCCTGGTCTTCCCCTAAACCGTACACACCAGCCTTAAGCACCTTCAGAGGCAGCAGAGCGCACTTTAAACGCACCGGTCCTAATTCAATGCCCAGATTTTCCAGGATGTCCTCTTTGCCAAGGGCTTTGATCTCTTCCAGACTTTTGCCAATGATCGACTCCAGCAGCAAGTCAGCTGATGCCAGGGATATAGCACAGCCCTCTCCGCTAAAAGCCGCTTCGGTGACCATGCCTTCCTCGTTGAGGCGGACATCGATCTGGATATGATCTCCGCAAGCCGGATTGTCATCCTCGTAGCTGAAATCATGGGGGTCCAGCTTCCCCTGGAAATGGGGAGATTTATAGCGCTCGATGATCAAATCCCGGTAAAAATCTTCCATATGTACTTCCTCTTTATTTCCTAGGCAAAGATCGATTTGACCTTTTGGATGCCCTCCACCAACCGGTCAATTTCCTGCTCTGTATTGTAGATGTAAAAGCTCGCCCGGGAGGTTGCCGGCAGGTTGAACTTAGTGTGAAGTGGCTGGGCGCAGTGATGGCCCGCCCGGACGGCGATTCCCTCACTGTCCAGAATCTGAGCCACGTCATGAGCATGGATGTCCTGGAGATAAAAGGACACCACGCCGCCTCTGTCCTCGATCCCCGGACCCAGAACATGCAGGCCAGGAATCTGGGAAAGTCTTTCCAGGGCGTATCCGGTCAGTTTCTTTTCCGATTTTTCGATCTCTTCCATGCCAATCCCGGATAGATAATCTACCGCAGCACCAAAGCCGATAGCCTCAGCTATAGCCGGAGTTCCAGCCTCAAACTTATGGGGCAGATCGTTCGCTGTAAAACTCCTCAATTCCACCCGTTTAATCATCTCGCCTCCACCCAGGAAGGGAGGCATCTTCTCCAGCAATTCCCGCTTTCCGTAGAGGATCCCGATGCCAGTTGGTCCCAGCATCTTATGGGCGGAAAAGGCATAGAAATCCGCCTCAATCTTGGAAAGGTCAATGGGGAAATGCGGCACAGATTGAGCGCCGTCCACCAGGGTCAGCGCTCCGGCAGACTTGGCAGCAGGCAGAATCTCCTCCAGGGGATTTATCGTTCCAAGCACGTTGGACATATGGGTAAGGGACACCAGTTTGGGTCCCATTTTCAGGAGGCGCTGGTATTCATCCAGATCCAGGATCCCCCGCGGGGTCACCGGGATGAATTCCAACCGCAGCGAAAGCTGCCCAGCCAGCAGCTGCCAGGGAATGAGGTTAGAATGGTGTTCCATCTCGGTCAGCAGGATCATATCACCCGGCTGCAGGAATGCCCTTCCCCAGGAATTGGCGACCAGGTTGATCGACTCAGTAGTATTTCGTGTGAAAATGAGTTCTTCAGGGGACGGGGCGTTAATAAATTCAGCGATCCGCTGGCGGGCACTTTCATAAGCCTGGGTAGCTTCTTCGGCAAGCTTGTGGATACCGCGGTGGATGTTGGCGTTCATCTCCCGATAGTAGCGGTCCATTGACTCGATCACTGAGATGGGTTTCTGGCTGGTAGCCGCAGAATCCAGATAGACCAGAGGTACACCTGGACGTACCTGGCGGCTTAAAATCGGAAAATCATCCCTGATCCGACCAACATCAAAGTTTGTTTTTGCTACCATGGAGAGTGCACCTCCGGGAATGTTCCAGGCTGAAACAATCCCTCAGGACTTGGTCCGGCGTCTCTTCATCGGCCGGCGGATATTCTGGGAACCGATAGTACACCACAACACGCGATCGGGCACCATCCAGCCATCTGTCAGATACACATTCTTGTGAAACTGCACCGCAACCTTCTTATGCCCTTTTTTAACAACCACACCTTCCAGCCAATCACGCACGCGATCGTCTTCATGATCGTGGTCGCATAAGACCTCAACATGATCGCCAATCTCAAAGTCTTGATCGTTTGCTGGTGGAGCGGAAAAAGGAATTGTTGTCAAAGCACCCTCCAATTTCAAAAGATTAACAAATCCATTCTATCAGGCTTCCAAGAAAAGTGAATAGTAGAATTCTGGATCACTAATTCTCAGCCAAGCAAGCGCTCCTTGATCTTGTCCCAGAAACTTTCACCGATCTCTGGTAGGGAAAAGCGGCTGATGGTGTCGTGAAAAAATCCCTGGATGATCAGCTGCTCAGCTTCCTTGGGGGGAATACCGCGTGACAGCAAATAGAATAGCTGCTCTTCATCAATTTTCCCCACCGTGGAGCCATGGGTGCAGCGCACTTCGTTATTGAGGATCTCCAGCCCAGGGATTGAGTCCGAGCGCGCCGCAGGATCCAGAACGAGATTGCGGTTCGCCTGGTAACCATCGACAAACTGGGCACCCTCAGCGACATAAATCATCCCTCTCCAAACAGTATGACTGCTGCCCTTCAGGGCTCCCTTAAAAATCAAATCGCTGGTGGTCCTGGGCGCCAGATGGCGCTGCAGGGTGTTGTAGGTCAGATGCTGTTTACCATCTGTAAAGAATGATCCTGATACCCGGGTTTCAGCCCCAGCACCTATCAAATCCACGGAGACGAAATGCTTAGAAAGCCCGGAGCCCAGGGCGCCAATCTCCCATTCCAGATAACCATCCCTTTCCACCCGGGCTTTCTTGTGGCCGAAACTCCAGACCTCTTTTCCATAGTTCTGGAGCTCGGCGATCTGCAGTCGGGCGTTAGGGCCTATGTGGATTTCCAGGTTTTCCCCGGACAGGGAGGCCTCATCCCGCTCTTCCAGGGAGAGGGTTTCCTGGAGATAAATCGCTGAGGAGCTCTCTTCCAGGTAGATTACTGTCTGGAAAAAATGAGCCGTTTTCCCTCCAGGAGTGATCGCCAGGCCAAATATAGGCTCTTCCACTGTGACCCCTTCAGGAATGTAAAGGAATATCCCCTGCTGACTGAAGGCCCCTGCTGCGGCTGCAAACACTCCCTCCTGGGGTGAGACAATCTTTCCCAGGATCTTTTCCAGCAGCCGGGGATGTTCCCGAGCCGCCTCGGTCAGGCTGCAGAAGATCACACCCTCTTTTTCAAGGTGAGAGGTTCCCTTAATCTCAATACCGGATGCTTGCAGAACGGCATGGGGTTTTCCAGCCAGCAAATCCGGTCCAAGAATGGCAGTGGAGGGGATAGCCGGAACCTTTTTCCCCAGTTTTCCGTTGGCAACCTGCAGGGCGCTGAAATCAAATCCTGCCAGTGAAGTTCTTCTCCAGGCTTCATCTTTCGCAGTCGGCAGAGGAAGCTCTTGCAGGGCTTCCCAGGCGGCCGACCGGTAATCCCGCAGCAGCGGAGCCTGATCGGACGGCATCATCTCGCGGGTAAAGGGCAATCTCCGAACTGGTTTTATTCTCGCCATAGCTATCCTTCGTCAGCCGATAGATCCTTCCATCTGCAGCTGGATCAAACGGTTCATCTCTATTGCATATTCCATGGGCAGCTCTTTAACCAGGGGCTCAATGAACCCTGACACTACCATGCTGGTGGCTTCCTCTTCGCTTAAGCCCCGGCTCATCAAATAGAAAAGCTGTTCTTCCTCCACTTTAGAGACCGAAGCCTCGTGTCCTATGGTGACATCCTGCTCATCGATCTCCAAGTACGGATACGTGTCGGAACGGGAGTGATCGTCCAGCAGCAGGGCGTCACAAACCACATTGGATCTGACATTGGTGTTGCCCTTGTTTACCCGCACCAAGCCCCGGTAGGAAGCTCGGCCTCCATCCTTACTGATGGATTTTGAGATGATCTTGCTTGAGGTATCCGGAGCCAGATGGATCACCTTCCCCCCCGTATCATGCTGCTGCCCCTTTCCGGAGAAGGCAATCGACAGGATCTCCCCGTGAGCGCCCTTCCCCATCAGCAAGCAGGATGGGTATTTCATGGTGACTTTAGAACCCAGATTGGCATCCACCCATTCCATGGTGCCACCCTCTTCTACCCTGGCCCGCTGAGTGACCAGATTGTAAACATTATTCGACCAGTTCTGGATCGTGGTGTATCTTACCCGGGCATTCTTCTTGACAATGATCTCAATCACACCGCTGTGGAATGAGTCTGTTGTGTATTGAGGAGCCGTGCAGCCTTCCACATAATGAACCTGGGACCCTTCATCGGCAATGATTATTGAGCGCTCGAACTGGCCGATGTTGGCTACGTTCAGCCTGAAATATGCCTGCAAAGGTAAATCAACCTTCAATCCCGGGGGAATGTACACAAATGATCCTCCTGACCAGACAGCGCTGTTTAAGGCAGCGAACTTATTGTCTGTGAAGGGAATGACCGTACCGAAATACTCCCGGAACAGTTCAGGATGCTCCCGCAAACCGTTCTCAATGCTCTTGAAGATCACCCCCTGCTCTGCCAGCTGTTCGTGGATGCTGTGGTAGACCATCTCGGATTCGTACTGTGCTCCCACACCAGCCAGGAATTTTTGTTCCGCTTCCGGGATTCCCAGACGATCAAAGGTATCCTTGATCGAATCAGGAATCTCATCCCAGGATTTTCCTTCCTTTTCAATCGGTTTGACGTAATAATAGATATCATCCAGATCCAGCGTCGAGAGATCCGGCCCCCAGGTCGGCATGGGACGTTTCTCAAAATGGGCCAGCGCTTTCAGACGGAATCTTAACATCCACTCCGGTTCGCCTTTCATGCTGGAAATTTGCCGGACTATTTCCTCATCCAGCCCTTTCCGGCTCTTGAAGACATGAACTTCAGGATCCTTGAACCCGTACTTATAATCACCAATACTTTGAATTAATTTCTCGTCCGTCGACATGAGAAAATCTCCTGATCTTGCAGTTAAGGATATTCAGCGGGAAATGATCAGGCCGCGTGTCTCTCCCTGAGCCACTCATATCCATCTTCTTCCAACTGGAGGGCAAGCTCAGGGCCGCCGGATTCAACGATCCTGCCGTTTAACATGACGTGCACGAAATCCGGTTTGATATAGTTCAGAATGCGCTGGTAGTGAGTGATCACCAGCACACCCTGGTCCTCACTGCTGATGGCGTTCACCCCGTCAGCTACGATTTTCAGAGCATCAATATCCAGTCCTGAATCTGTCTCATCCAGGATGGAAAATTTCGGTTCCAGAGTTGCCATCTGCAGGATCTCCACCCGTTTCTTTTCCCCACCGGAAAAACCATCGTTTAAGTATCTGCCCGCAAAGGACTCATCCATCTGCAGTAAGGCCATTTTATCTTTAAGCAGTTTTCTGAACTCGGGGATGGAGATTCCTTTATCCTCAGGATCAAGGTACTTACGGTGGGCATTGATAGCGGTCCGCAGAAAATTAGCCACAGACACGCCGGGAACAGCAACTGGATATTGGAAAGCCAGGAATAAGCCCAGAGTAGAACGTTCGTTGGGAGCCAGCGATAGCAGATCCACCCCGTCGAGGGTCGCCTCACCTTTAATGACCTTGTATTTTGGATGCCCCATCAAGGCGTAAGCCAGGGTCGATTTCCCGGTACCATTTGGACCCATAACCGCATGGATTTCTCCGGATTTGATAGTCAGATCGATACCTTTGGAAATTTCAATATCCTCGACATTGACGTGGAGATTCTTGATAACCAGTTCCGACATGATTCAACAGCTCCAATATTGATTAAAATGGCCAACGATTGGCTTTTTTTGATAGGGCAAATTGTAGCATAGTTGGCCTGATAAGTCAATATTTACGATAATTATGATATAAATTATTGACAGTTAGAAACATCAATGATAGACTTTGTGGTAACAGGACCAACTTGCTATGAGCAATAACACCCGCAGCCGCGTCTTACGCACCCTGCTCCTCAATCAGAGGAGGACTGTCAACGAATTGGCAGAATCGGTTGGCATCAACCCGATCTCTGTTCGCCATCACGTCAACAAACTGGAAGCCGAGGGATACATCGAATCCACGGAAGAGCGCCATGGCATTGGGCGTCCCCATTTGGTTTACAGCCTGACCAAAAAGGGAATGGAACAATTCCCCCAACGTTATTTACAGCTGACCCTGCGCCTGCTGGAACAACTGAAAACCAACCTGTCAGAGCAGTCGCTGGGAGAAATATTCCGGGAGGTCGCCGGGGGCATTGCCAGCGATATAACCGGGTCCGTCAACCTGAAAGATCTCGACCTCCAGGAGCGGCTGGATCTACTGCAGCAGGCTCTATCTGAAGAGGGCTTCATGGTCAACCTGGAAGAAGAAGATGGCAATTACTACATCGTGGAAGCCAGCTGTCCCTACCATCATGTTGGGGAAGACTATCCTGAAATTTGTGTTGTCGACATGGAGTTGATCACTCACTTTGCAGCTACGACCCCGGAACGGGTAGAATGCATCCTTGAGGGCGACAAACAGTGCAAATATTTAATCAGGAGCAAATAAGCAGAGGAACAGTATGATCGTCGATCAATGGGAGCTTGGGAAGGCCGATCACGGGCTGGCTGAAGAGCTCCACACCGCCCTGCAATCTGTGGTTGATCCCGAGCTGGGCATGAATGTAATTCAGCTGGGGTTGATCAGAAACGTGAAAATAGAGGACGGAAACGCTCAGGTGACCATGATCCTGACCACACCCTTCTGCCCTTACGCGCCGCAGCTGATGGAAGCCTGTCGGGAAAGAACCGAGGAAACGCTGGGCATCCCCACTACCATAGAGATGGGCCGGGAATTCTGGGACCGATCGATGATGGAAGACGACGCTGCTGACTGGGGTTTATATTGATTAGACCCTGACATTCCCCGGACAACCACAGCGATCAATTCATCCACTCAGGTCCTCCCCAGCCTATCATCCCGTCTGGGAATTTCCTATTCTTAGCGGACACGCACATGAAACCATCCTTGCAAACCCTCTCTGACCGGGAAGTCAAACAGATCATCGGAGAAGGTTATGCCCTGTTAGAGAATCCAGGGCTGATGATCAAGCACCCGGAGACACTGCATCTCCTGGCTGAGGGAGGAGCCAAAATCGACCGGGAGAGAAAAACCGCCAGCCTGCCCGGGGAGATGATCGAAAGGGCTTTGAAATCCTGTCCCGGACAGTTTTCCCTCTACAACCTCAGCGGAGATGAAACCGTCCGTTATGGGCGGGACCAAACATATTACAACCCGGGGTCCTCAGCCCTGCATATCCTGGATTCCCGGACCAAGGTGATACGCCCGGCTCACAGTGCAGACCTGGCATGCTTCGTCAAGCTGGTGGAGACCCTGCCGGATATCGATGCCCAGAGCACTGCCCTGGTCTGCAGCGATGTTCCAGAAGCCATTCAGGATCTCTACCGCTTATATATCGCTCTCAATTACCAAACCAAACCTATAGTGACCGGGGTCTTCCAGCACAGCAGCTGGCGGGTTATGGTGGAAATGTTGGATATCCCTGCTGGAGGCAGCCGGCAGCTGGCAAAAAAACCTCTGGCAATTTTTGACATCTGCCCCACTTCTCCCCTGACCTGGAGCTATACCAGCTCCCAGAACCTGCTCGACAATGCCCGATCCTCGATTCCGGTCCAGATAATATCCATGCCCATGGCTGGGGCAACTTCGCCGGTAACCCTGGCCGGCACGCTGGTTCAGCTTACTGCAGAAACTCTTAGCGGCCTGGTGATTTCCCAGTTAGCCCGCCCTGGCTCAGCGGTCGTCTGGGGAGGATCTCCTGCGGTTTTTGATATGAAGAACAGCACCGCCCCACTGGGAGCAGCCGGAAGCTGGCTGCTGGCTGTTGCCTATACGCAAATCGGGAGGACGCTGGGCCTACCCACCCAGGCATATCTGGGTGTATCCGATTCCAAACTGGTGGATGCCCAGACCGGGATGGAATCCACCGCCGGGGCCCTGCTGGGCGCTCTGGCCGGGGTGCAGATGATCTCCGGCGCCGGGATGCTGGCCTATGAGAACTGCCAGAGCCCTGAAAAGTTGGTCCTGGACGCTGAATTGATCGGCCAGATCCGGCATTTTACCAGAGGGGTTGCCTTCCGGGAGGAGCCCCTCGGCCTGGGTCTGATCAGGGAGATCGGCCACCAGGGGGAGTTCATCGCCAGCGAGCACACCCTGCGCTGGTTCAAAGAGGAAAACCATTATCCCTCCCCGCTGATTGACCGCCTGCAACCCGGGAAATGGGTAAAAGCCGGCTCACAGGATGCCTGGCAGCGGGCCAGAGAGAGAGTCGGGGAATTGCTCTCCAGCTATCCCGGTCCGGCCCTGGACGACTCTGCCCGCCAGGAACTGCGCCGGATAACTGCCCGGGCAGCTCGCCAGGCAGGAATGGACAAACTGCCTGATCTGCCTTGAGGGAAAAACCTGGAAGGCTCCCATCCGCCTCTCCAGAGAAAGCAGAAGGGGGGGATTGCCCCTCTGAAAACCTTTCCCGGTAACCCTTCTCAAACACAGTCATCTATGCTAAACTCTTACCCGGTCATTTACCAGAATTACTTTCCGTTTCCGGCATCCTGACCAGATTGTCTGGAGACAAACCCGTGGAAAGGAGGATAAGATGCGAGATTACGAACTCGTCATTATCGTTACCCCGGAATTTGAAGAAGCAGCCACAGCGGACATTGTAGAAAAAGTAAAAGGTTGGATCACAGAATCAGGGGGATCGATCGATACTTTTGAAGAGTGGGGTCGGCAGAAGCTGGCATACCTGATCCGCAACTTCAAAGAAGGCCAGTATTTCCGCTTCGAAATCAAACTAGATCCGTCCGCAGTCGCTGCCCTGGAGCGCAATTTCCGCCTGCAGGAATCCATCCTGCGCTTCCTGATCATCAATCGGGACGATTGAAAGGGATCAGGAAAGCCGGGCCAGGTTTGCAGACCCGAACCTCATATCCCCGTTAAGGAGATTTCCCATGGCTAGAGGTTTAAACAAAGTACTGCTAATCGGCAGATTGGGGCAGGATCCGGAGATGCGCTACACACCCTCCGGAAAGCCGCTGACCAAGTTCCAGATGGCCGTAAACCGAAGCTGGACAACTGCGGATGGCGAGAAAAAAGCTGAGACCGAATGGTTCAACGTTGTTGCCTGGGGAAAGCTGGCTGAAATTTGCAACCAATACCTCAACAAAGGACAGCTGGTTTATATCGACGGCCGCCTGCATACCAGGCACTGGCAGGATGAGGAAGGCGGCAGCCACTCCACAGTGGAGGTGATCGCCCAGGAGATGATCATGCTGGGTGGTCGCCCCGAGGATGGCGATGCCGATTCTGGACGCGATATCCCCGAAGAGGACTATCCTTTTTAGACCACTAATCAACTTGCATTTTGAATGATAAGGAGCACCAATGGAAGAGAGAAGATACAACCAGAATAATTTTCAGAGGGAAAGGCAGTGCAGATTCTGCACAAATCCTAAGCTGGAAATCGACTATAAAGACATCGAGACCTTGAGCCGTTTTGTCAGCGATCACGGAAAGATTCGCTCCAGGCGGCAGACAGGAACCTGTGCAAAACACCAGCGCCAGCTGGCACGGGAAATCAAACGGGCCCGCCATCTGGCATTACTCCCCTTTACGGGGGAATCCCTGCGCTGATTTCAGCCTGGACAACCACTATAACACCTAACAAAAGAGATTAAACATGCCGCCAAAGAATAGAAAATACCTCGCTCAGAAAGAAAAAGAAGAGATTCAGAAAAAGATCATCATCATCGTCACCATCTCAATCCTGGTAGTTGTTTTCGGCCTGATCATCTACGGCATTCTGGACCGTTATGTTCTGACTCCCAATCAAGCCATCATTTCCCTGGAAGGGGAAACCATCAAAGGCGATGAATTTGAACAGCAGGCCCGCTGGGTGCGGAGAAGCAAGATCATCGAGATCGATCAGATCTTGTTGACCATCCAGCAGCTGGGTGGAACCCAGGAAATTGTCTCCTATTTCAAAGATCAGCTCTTGTCCGACGTAAATAGCTTGGATCAGCCCCTTCTGGTCGGGCAGGAAGTGCTCCAAACCCTCACTCAGGATATTATCCTGCGGGTGGAAGCTAAAAAAATGGGCCTGGATATCAGCGAAGAACGGATCGACCAGGCCATTGAGGAAGCTTTTGGATATTTCGCCGATGGGACTCCCACCCCTGTTGTTACCCCTGACACAGGGAGCGGGGATAAGGGTACTGCAACACCTCAGCCAGGGAGCAATGACGGCCATCCGGATCCCACTGCTACTCCCCTGCTGAAACCGACAGAATACACTGAAGAACTCTTCAACAGCAATTACCAGAACTTTCTGGACGACATCAAGAATGACGGGATTGCCGAAAAAACCGTCCGCGACATCGTGAAAATGTCTCTGCTTCAACAGGACCTTTTCGAAGCGGTCACCGCAGATGTTGAAAATGTCCAGGAGCAGGTCTGGATCCGGCACATCCTGGTTGCAGACGAGGAAACCGCCCAGGAAGTACTCCAGAAATTGGCTGACGGCGAAGATTTCGCTAATCTGGCGCAGGAATATTCTCTGGATGAGTCCAATAAGGATAAGGGTGGTGATCTAGGCTGGTTTTCCCGGGGCTCTATGGTTGAGCCCTTTGAAGAGGCGGCTTTTGCTCTGAAAGTCGGGGAAATCAGCGATCCGGTCCAGACTGATTATGGCTGGCATATCCTGGAATCGCTCGGAAAAGAGGACCGGCCCCTAGACGAAAACGCCTATAAACAGCTCCAAAATAAAGTCTGGAGCGATTGGCTGGCTGAGAAAAATGCTGAGTATGAACCGAAAATCAATGATAATTGGATAAAATTCATCCCCTCAGAACCGGTTCTATCTCCTGACACCCTCAACATAGTCCAATCACTGACCATAGAGAGGCCAACCCTGCCTACCGATATCCCCCAGGAATAGAATCTTATCCTTTAAAATAAACTGAGCCCCGCACCGGAATCCGGAGCGGGGCTTTTTTTTTTATCCCAGTTCTCTGCGCTGCAGTTCCAGCAGATCCCGGATGCCTCCTTCAGCCAAATCTAACAGCTGGTTCAGCTCTTCCCGGGAGAAGCTGTCCCCCTCTCCAGTTCCCTGGATTTCTATATATTCTCCGTCCGCATTCATGACCACATTGAGATCAGCATCCGCCCGGGAATCCTCCCGGTAGTCCAGGTCCAGTAGCGCTTCCCCCTCCAGCAAACCCACACTGACAGCTGCCACTGGTGCCAGAAAAACATCGCGGGATATCTCCCCCCGGTCTACCAGTGTACCTATGGCAATCGCCAGCGCCAGGTAGCCCCCGGTAATCGACGCTGTGCGGGTCCCGCCATCTGCCTGAAGTACGTCGCAATCGACAATCAGAGTGCGTTTGCCCAGCAAGTCCAGGTCAAAGCCAGCCCGGAGAGAGCGGCCGATCAGCCTTTTGATCTCCTGGGTGCGCCCGCTGAGGCCGCTTGTTTCCCGCTTGACGCGGGTATTGGTAGAGCGCGGCAGCAGGGCATATTCCGCCGTGATCCAGCCTCTGGTTGAATCCGGCCTGTCCAGCCAGGGCGGAACCTGATCCTCAACGCTGACATTGCAGAGCACGCGCGTCTTCCCGATCATGATCAGCACTGAACCCTCAGGGTATTCGACATAACCCGGCTCAAAGCTGACCGGCCGGAGCTGATCTTTCCTGCGGTTGTTCAACCTGTCCATAAATTCCCCGGAAAGGTAAAAGGAAATCCCCTGGTAAGCTATCAGTGGGCCAGGATCTGGCTCAAGAATAGCTTGGTGCGTTCATGCTGGGGATTGTTAAACAAGCCTTCTGGTGTGGTTTGCTCAACGATCTTTCCAAAATCCATAAAAACCACTTCATCAGCGGCAGAGCGCACGAATCCCATCTCGTGGGAAACGCATACCATGGTCATGCCCTCCTGGGCCAGGTCGAGCATCACATCCAGAACTTCCTTGATCATCTCCGGATCCAGGGCGCTGGTAGGTTCATCGAAAAGCATGATTTTGGGTTTCATAGCCAGCGCGCGGGCAATGGCCACGCGCTGCTGCTGGCCGCCGGATAGATTGGTAGGATAGGCATCCGCTTTTTCAGGGATGCCCACTCGCTTTAACTGTTCCAGGGCTACCTGAGCAGCCTCCGCCTGGGAGCGGCCGCGGATGATCTTTTGAGCCAGGGTGATATTCTCCATGACGGTGAGATGCGGGAAAAGGTTGAAAAGCTGGAAAACCATCCCGATCTCTGCCCGGATCTCGTTGATCTGCTTGGCGTCATGGGTGATCTGCTCGCCATCGATCCAGACCTCTCCGCTGGAGGGTATTTCCAGGTGATTGATGCAGCGCAGCAAGGTTGACTTCCCGGACCCGCTGGGACCAATAACCACGACCACCTTTCCTCGCTCCACGTTCAAAGAGACACCATCGACCGCTTTTATGTCGCCAAAATATTTGTAAAGATCCTTGACAACGATTATATGATCAGCTTTATTCATGGGATCTCAACCGCCTTTCCAGAAGTTGAACCAGCAGGGATAGAACCACTGTCATGGTCAGGTACATGACCGAAAGGGTAACGTAAGCCTCCCGGAAGCGGAAAGTACTTCCCGCATACAATCTGGCTACCTGGGTGATATCGCGCACAGCCAGCACAGAAACCAGAGAGGAGTCCTTAACCATAGCCACGAAGTCATTGCCGAGAGCTGGGAGCACATTGCGCACCGCCTGGGGCAGGATCACGTAGCGCATGGCCTGGCTGTAGCTCATTCCCAGGGAGCGGGCCGCTTCCATCTGCCCTTTGGAGATGGACTGGATGCCAGCCCGGAAGATCTCCGCTAGATAAGCACCGTAGGTTACAGCCAGAGAGATGATTGCCCGTGAGTTCATAGAGATGTTCTGGTTGGTGATCTTGGTGAAGATCCCTCCCAGGAAACCAAGGCCCCTTTCTGTCAGCCAGAAACCGAGATTATTCATTCCTCCCACCAGAACAGGCACTCCCACCAGAGCGATGAAGAAAATCAACACCAGGATAGGAATCCCGCGGATCAGCTCTACATAAAGCCGGGCCAGGTTGTTGATGATGACGTTTTTCGAAATTCGCCCCAACCCCGCCAGCAGTCCAAACAAGGTAGCAATGGAGAAAGCTATTAATGTTGTCTTTATGGTAATTATCAAGCCTGCCTTGATAAACATAAAGGCATTGTTGTAATCCTCGTTGGACGAAATAACGATAAAAACGAATATGGCAATTAGAATAAGTGCAAAGAACCAGAAAGGTAGATCGCGGAATCGCTTTTTTGATGACAGATCATCAATCTCAATAACAGGTTTAATTGCCTGGGGTTGCTCAGCCAACGCTACCTCCTAGGGATACTAGAGACGGTGTGTGGTGATTTCCTCACACACCGTCTCTTAGGTTTACTCTTTCAACAACAAAATCCTATAAAATAATCTACTCTTCAGGGAACAGATCATCATAGGTGATGGTGAAGTCAGGACCAAAGTACTGCGTATTGACCTCATCCAGGAAGCCGTTCTGCGCCAGAGTCTTGATAGCCAGGTTCACTGGTTCGACCAGGTCGCTTCCCTTGGGGAAGATGAACCCGAGCTGATCGCTGGACATGGACGGACCCACCAGCTTCAGCTGGTCAGCATTCTCGCCCAGGTAACCCTGGCCCGCAACTTCGTCAATGATCACTGCGTCGATATCACCAGCAATCAAAGCCTGGACTGCGAAGGGGAACTGCTCAAAGGCTTGGATCCTGTCCGCAGGCAGATAGGTGAGCGCGGTCTCATAGTTGGTGGTCCCGGTCTGGGTGCCCAGCTTGAGATCCTCATTGGCCACAATGTCGTCGATGCTCTCGATTCGGTCCTCATCAACCCGTACCAACAGGCGCTGGTCAATATTGATGTAGCCAACCGAGAAGTCAACCACTTCGGCCCGGGCATCCGTGATGGTGATGCCGTCGCCGGCGGCGTCAAACTGCCCGTCCGCCACAGCCTGGATCATTCCTTCCCAGGCAGCTTCGACGAATGTCGGTTTGCAGTTCAACAGAACGCAGATCTGGTTCCAGACATCATAGTCCCAACCAGCAGGTTCACCGGTATCGGGATCGATATAGTTGAATGGCAGATAGGCATTCTCAACCGCGACTGTCACTTCCAAGCCGCCCAGGTCAGGAAGCACGATCTCTTCCGGAGCCGTTGCCTCCGCACCAGGCAGAGTGGGAATCTCACCAGCGATGATGCCAGCTTTGAGGTCTTCGATCTCAGCTTTGAGTTCATCGGGGACCATGTCGCCCACCACAGAGCCGTAGGCCAGATCCACATAGCCGTTCTCCAGGGTGCCCATCAGATTTCCACCCACGAACTCGCCGTTATAAACAGCCTCGATCTGGGTAGCCACAAACTTGTCCATGCGCTTGAGGGCAGAAGCCAGAATGTAATCGGCCTGATTGGGGTAGGCATAATCAGCGGTCCAGTCATTGTCCACGCCGATCAGGTAGCCGGTGTCGCGCTCTTCCAGCACCGCCAGGGTGCCAGAGCCCACAG
>JANTFT010000025.1 GCA_024763275.1 Anaerolineales bacterium
TAGAAAAGGACCGGGTCTCTTAAAGGGACCCGGTCCTTATTTTTAACTACTTCGCGTAATCGACTGTGCGGGTTTCCCGGATGACGGTGACTTTGATCTTGCCGGGGTACTGCATGGTCTCTTCAATGGTCTTGGCAATATCCCGGGCCAGGCGGGAGGCAGCCAGGTCATCCACCTGGTTGGGGCGCACAAAGATGCGCACTTCCCGGCCGGCTTGCAGGGCATAGCTGCTTTTGACCCCATCATAGGAGTTAGCCACATCTTCCAGGGCCCGGACGCGCTTGAGATACTGCTCCAGGCTCTCCCGGCGGGCACCCGGGCGGGCGCCGGAAATGGCGTCAGCCGCTTCGACAATGATGGCTTCCACACTTTGCTGTTCAATCTCGTGGTGATGGGAGGCAATGGCGTTGACGATCTTCGGTCCTACCCCATGGCGCTCGGCAAACTCAGCTCCCAGCTGGGCATGAGTGCCTTCCACGTTGTGGTCCATAGCCTTGCCCAGGTCATGCAGCAGGGCGCCGGCTTTGGCAATCTCCACATCCGCTCCCATTTCTGAAGCCAGCACAGCCGCCAGCTGGGCGGATTCCACTGCGTGAGCCAGCTGGTTCTGACCGTAGGAGGTCCGGAACTTCAGCCTGCCGAGCATTTTGAGAATATCGGTGTGCAATCCTGGCACACCTGCATCATAGGCAGCCTGCTCGCCGGCTTCCATGATCACCTTGTCGATCTCTTCCTGCTCTTTTTCAATGATCTTTTCGATATGGGCGGGGTGGATCCTGCCATCCAGGACCAGCTTTTGCATGGCGTTCTTGGCCACTTCCCGCCGCACGGAATCGAAGCAGGAGATGGTGACCGCTTCCGGGGTGTCGTCGACGATCACGTCCACACCAGCGGATTTTTCAAAAGCCCGGATGTTGCGGCCGTTGCGGCCGATGATTCGGCCTTTCATGTCATCAGAGGGCAGGGGGACGGTGGAAGAGGTCACCTCTTCCACATGGTCGGAAGCCACCCGCTGGATGGCGTCGGCGATCAGTTTGCGTGCCTTGCGCTCTCCCTGCTCCCGAGCTTCCGCCTCGATCTCCCGCACAATGCGGGACATGTCATTGCGGGCTTCCTGCTCAACGCGCTCGAGCAGCAGCTCCCGGGCTTCTGCTTGGGTCATCTGGCTGATCTTTTCAAGCTCTTCGGAAACTTGATTGAACATTTCCTCGACCTTATTGGATTTCTTATCGAGCGCGCTCTGGCGCTGGCTGATAGCATGTTCTCGGTCTTCCAGCTTCTCTGCCCGCCGATCGAGCTGATCGCTGCGGCTCTGAAGCCTTTCCTCAAAGCGGGTGATCTCCTGACGGCGTTTTAAAGCGTCCTTTTCCGCGGCCTGGATGATCTCAATGGCCCGGTTTTGAGAATCTTTGACGATCTCGGTGGATTTCCTCTCAGCTTCATTCAGGATTTGCTTGGCAGCGGTTTGTTTTTTATCTACCTCTCGGGCAACCAGATAGTTTTTGATAAAGAATCCGATGGCGACTCCCAAAACGAGGGCCAGCGAACTGACAAGTATAAATGGTGGATTCATGTAAAGCCCCTTTGTTGGATACAATAGTTTTCGATAAATTAATTATTCAAATAATTCCTTTCTCATTTCTTTCCAGAGACCGCTGACCACTTCTTTACTGATCTGATAAGGAAAACCGCGCCGGTTGAGGTAAGCATAGAGCTTCCTCTGGAAGGTCTCTCTATCCAATTCGCTGTAATGGGGAGATTTTGCCCGCGCGCACTGCCAGGCCAGGTCTTCTTCGTCAAGGTCTTCCAGAACTTCACTGATAATCTCTTGAGGAATGCCTTTTTGATACAGCTCCGAGGAGAGGGCTTTTTTACCCCGCGGCTTGAATTGGTTCCTGTTTTGGACCCATTGGCGCGCAAAAGCGCGGTCATCCACCAGGGATGCCCTGCGGAGGCGTTCCAGCACCTTATCGATGGTCCCATCCTCTACCTGGTGTTTGCGTAGATTGCGGCGGATTTCCTGGGAGGAGCGGACCCTGAAGCTGAGGAAATTCAGTGCCCGCTGGTAAGCGGATTCGATCTGGTCCCGGGATTTGAGGTCCTCAATTTTCTGCTGGCTGAGCTGATCCCCTTCGGCCAGCCAGGGAGCGGCGGCCAGGGAAATGCCAAACGCGAATTCTCCATCCAAATAGACATTCAGGCGTTGGGGATTCTTCTTTTGCGCTTCCAGCCTGGTAACAGTTAACATAAAACAGCCGTGTTGCCGCCATGATCGGCCACGGCTGATGGGGAATGCCATCCACGAAATTGTGGTACGCCAGGACTTCCAGAGGAGGAAGGGTTGTACACTTGAATACCCGGCGTTAGTTACCTGCCACTTGGTATCTGTATTATGACAATGTGATCCTACTTCAATACCATGTCGTGATGGTAGTTCGTTTTATCAGTACCGCGGCCGCGTTCATTCTTACGGCGGCCCTTGTAGTGCCGGAAGGTTATCCAAAGGGATTCTCTAGGTAATTCACTGCGAGATAAGAACCCTGATAGACTCTACCCCGGCATATTGTCCCGATCATTTGACCAGAACGGTGATCGATCATTTATTTTTTAATGTGAACCAAGAGCCATACTCCGCTCCAGAATTCTTCCCTATTATACACGATTATCCTGATCCAGGAAAGTCATCCCCTGATCGATCCTGGTGATGACGCCCGGTAGCGAATTTGGCTTTACCCCTGAACCCTGGCCCGGGGCGGCGTTAATGTAGGGAGAAAGTAGGGCTAACCACCCAGATTGAGAGTAAATAATGGTACAATACTACGCTTGGAGGTTTTCCTCCAAGGGTTATTTTTGTTATTGCGATTAAGCAGGAGGTTTATGATGGCTGATCAGAAATGGGTTTATGCATTCCAGGAAGTTGAGGAAGCAGAAAAGCATGTGGGCGGAGCCTGGGATGGTGTCCGAGCATTACTGGGCGGTAAGGGAGCCAATCTGGCGGAAATGACCAGGATTGGCATTCCCGTACCCCCCGGTTTTACCGTCACCACGGAGGCTTGCAATGCCTACATTAATGGCGGGAACAAATTCCCCGCCGGTATGTGGGAACAGGAATTGGAAGCGATGAGGGAAACCGAAAAGATGACCGGGAAGAAGTTCGGGGATGCCAAGAATCCCCTGCTGGTCTCCTGCCGGTCCGGTGCTGTGAAATCCATGCCCGGTATGATGGATACGGTGTTGAACATCGGCCTGAACGATGAGACTGCCAAGGGTATGGTTGCCCTGACAGGTGACGAGAGATTTGTTTACGACGCTTACCGCCGGTTGGTGCAAATGTTCGGCTCTGTTGTGCTGGGCATCGACGACGAGGCTTTTGAGGAAGTGCTCGATGAGTATAAAAAAGCCAGGGGTGTGGAATTAGATACCGAGCTTGAAGCAGAAGACTGGAAGAAGATAACCGCCGAATTCCAGAAGATTGTCAAGAAGGAAAAGGGTTTTGATTTCCCGCAGGATCCTTACGAGCAGCTGCGTCTGGCAACCGAGGCAGTCTTCGCCTCCTGGAATGGAAAAAGAGCGGTGGATTACCGCAATGCGGCCGGGATTCCTCATGACCTGGGTACAGCAGTCAACGTTGTGACCATGGTCTTTGGGAATATGGCTGAAGGCTCCGGTACCGGTGTGGCGTTCACCCGCAATCCTTCCACTGGCGAGAACAAACTCTGGGGAGAGTATCTGCTCAATGCTCAGGGTGAGGATGTGGTGGCCGGGATCCGCAACGCGGAGGATATCGGAAAATTAAAAGAGGAATTGCCCGAGGTATATCAGCAGTTCCTGGAGATCACCCGGAAGCTGGAAAGCCACTATCGGGAGATGCAGGATGTGGAGTTCACCATTGAACGTGGTAAGCTGTGGATGCTGCAGACCCGTGATGGCAAACGTACAGCCAAGGCAGCGGTCAAGATCGCTGTGGACATGGTCGCGGAAGGCTTGATCAGCAGAGAAGAGGCAGTGTCCCGGGTTCAGCCCACCCAGGTGGACACACTGCTCCACCCTCAGTTCGACCCCACAGAAAAAGCCAAGGCGGAGGAGAGCGGCAAACTGATTGCCACCGGCGTGAATGCCTCTCCCGGGGCGGCTGTAGGGCGGATCTATTTTGATGCTGATACCGCTCAGAAGAAATCTAAAGAAGACGGTGAAGATGTGATCATGGTCCGCCCCTTTACCAAGCCGGATGACGTTCACGGTATGCTGGCTTCCAAGGGGATTCTGACCAGTGAAGGCGGCGCTACTTCCCACGCGGCAGTGGTAGCCCGCCAGTTCGGCATTCCCTGCGTGGTTGGTGCTTCTGAAGTTCAGATCGATATGCAGAATCGCATTCTGGAAGCTGATGGAAAGACCGTTAAGGAAGGAGACTATCTATCTGTTGACGGCACCAGCGGTGAGGTTTTCCTGGGAGAGATACCCTCTGTGGCACCCTCTCTGGAGGAGCAGACCGAGCTGATGGAGCTGCTCACCTGGGCAGATGAAATTTCCGCCACAGCGGATATCCGCACTGCGCCGGAAGGCTGGCCGACCCGCGGTTTGATGGTTTGGGCCAACGCTGATTATCCGGAAGATGCCCGCCGGGCCCGCTCCTATGGTGCCCAGGGGATTGGACTGTGCCGCACTGAGCACATGTTCTTTGAGCCGGAGCGGCTGCCAATTGTGCAGCAAATGATCCTGGCTGATACTGTGGAAGAACGCCAGGCTGCCCTGGACAAACTGCTGCCTTATCAGCGCAGCGATTTTGATGGTCTCTTTGAGGCCATGACCGGCCTGCCGGTGATCATCCGCTTGATCGACCCCCCGCTGCATGAGTTCATGCCCGATGAGCACAAACTACTGGAAGAGGTGATTGCCAACCGCATCCAGAACAAGGTTGACCAGAAGAAAGAAGATCTGCTGGCCAGCATTCAAAACATGCATGAAAGCAACCCGATGATGGGGTTGCGAGGTGTCCGCTTGAGTGTGGTCATGCCAGAGATCGTCAGTATGCAGGTGCGGGCGATCTTTGAAGCTGCCGCCGATGTCAAACTGCGCGGCTTGGAACCCCATCCGGAAGTGATGATCCCTCTAACCGGCCATGTCAATGAGCTACACTTCATCCAGCCCAAGTTGGTGGAAATTGCCAAACAGGTCATGAAGGAAAAAGGCGTCGAGTTTGCTTACAAGTTCGGCACTATGATCGAAATCCCCCGGGCAGGCTTAACTGCCGATGAGATTGCTGGAACGGCGGAGTTCTTCTCCTTTGGAACCAACGACCTGACCCAGTTTACTTTCGGGTACAGCAGGGATGACGCTGAGCGCAACTTCCTGGTCAAGTATATCGAAGACGGTATTCTCCCCCGCAATCCTTTCCAGACCATTGACATCAAGGGTGTGGGCCAGCTAATGGACCTGACCGTGAAGAAAGGACGCGGAACACGGATAGAGCTGGAAGTCGGCATCTGCGGTGAGCACGGCGGTGATCCGGAGTCGATCGACTGGTGCCACAAGATCGGCTTGAACTACGTCAGCTGCTCTCCCTTCCGTGTACCGGTAGCCCGCCTGGCGGCGGCCCAGTCAGCTATGAAGAACCGAGGTTAGCGTAAGAACAACTGATGGAAGAGAGCAAAGGAACTCCTTTGCTCTCTTTTTTTTGGTGGGGGAGGGGACCGGGTCCCTTTAAGGGACCCGGTCCCTGGTAAGGAGGGCTTATTCTATGATATGATTTGAATTGGTTTGATCGTTTTGCTCCTGAAGGAGTGACGGGTCGGACCGGGTCTGCCTTGAAAAACTGATATCGTTAGTGAAATGGAGGAAAAAATGGAACTGTGGAACAAGATAAAGGAAAATGAGATTGTCCAGAAAGTGATCGGGTTTTTCAATAAATATACTGCAATAAAACCCATCACAGATGCTCTGAAGTCGGTTAAAACCATCCAGAAGGTCATCAGCATCGTGCTCCGAGTGTTGACTGTGCTGTTTGGCATTGGATTGTTAATTATCTGGATTGTAAACTGGCGCTACATTAATCAATTTAAATTCTTCGGTGGTCTGGGCTATTTGATCTGGCAGCTGGTGTTCCTGTATGCTGGTATCGTTATCACCAAGATCCTTTACCAGCGCTCAACTGAGATCGTTGATCTGCCGGAATCCGAGTATGTCATCACCCCGATCATCGCCCTGATGATGGTCACGGTTGGCGAGGTCGTGTTTATCTTCCTGGCTTTGATGAGCGTCCCTGCCATGTTGGCTGTTTGGCTTGCGGGAGGATCCTTGGTGTTGGGGGCCAGCTCAGTGGGTATGATGCTCTCTTTCCTGAGATTCCTCAATCCCGGAAGTATCTTCCTGGCCGGCATCGGCGTGTTTATCATGTCCTGGGTGATTGGTTTCCTGACCCTGGTCATCATCAGGTTGATCACAGAGGCCACTCTGGCAATTGTCTCGATAGCCAAGGACGCTTCCATCATGCGGGTGGAGATGACGGCAAAAAAGAAATAGAAGTATCCTTTAAAGACAAAATACCTCCTGCTGTTCTGCAGGAGGTATTTTGTCTTTAATCCATGAAAGCCCTAAAGATGGTCTTTTGCGAATCGATAGCCTTTATCCATGGCTTCGAAGTTCATCGGCAGGGTTTTTTTATGGCGCTCCGGAATATGGTTTCCGAGGGCTTCCTTGACTTTCTCCAAGGGCAGAATGGGTTTGAGGGCCAGCATAGCGCCTACCATGATCATATTGCCCAATCTGGCCAGGCCGATCTCCTCGGCAATCTTATTGACGGGAATTAACAGGGATTTAATGCTCTGGCGGGTGATCTCCCGGTCAAACAGGGAGGAATTGGCTACCAGCACACCGCCTTCCTTGACCAGGGTTTCGTATTTGTCCACCGAAGGCAGGTTCAGCGCCAGCACTACATCTGGATTGCGGACCAGCGGAGACCCGATCGCCTCCTCACTGACAATCACCGTGCAGTGGGCGGTGCCTCCCCGCATTTCCGGCCCATAGGATGGGATCCAGGTAACTTCCAGCCCATTGTCCATCGATGCATATGCCAGCACCTGACCGGCAAATAATGTGCCCTGGCCGCCAAAGCCAGAAATGATAATACTGGTTTCATCCATGCCTGTGCGCTCCTTATACCTTGAGGTTTTCCAGCGTCGGGTGGACTTTGTAGTCGCCCAACGGGAAGACCGGAACCATTTTTTCTCCGACGAAATCAAGTGCTTCCTGGGGGGTGAGTTTCCAGTTGGTAGGGCAGGAGGACAGCAGTTCCACCAATGAGAATCCCAGCCCTCTCTCCTGGGCTTCAAAAGCCAGCCGGATGGCCTTCTTGGATTTGCGGACGTTAGCAGCGTTGTGCATGCTGCGGCGGACAATATAAGCGGAACCATCCATATTAGAGAGCAGTTCCGCCATCCGGATGGGGTAGCCTGCAAGCTTCACGTCCCGTCCCAGTGGGGAGGAGGTGGTTTTCATGCCCTCCAGCGTGGTCGGAGCCATCTGGCCGCCGGTCATACCGTAGATGGCATTGTTGATGAAGATCACAGTGATGTTCTCACCCCGGCCTGCGGCGTGCATGATCTCCGCAATACCGATGGAAGCCAGATCGCCGTCTCCCTGGTATGTGAAGACAGTCCTGTCTGGCAGCACCCGCTTGATGCCAGTAGCCATGGCTGGAGCCCGCCCGTGTGCCGCCTCAACGAAGTCCATCTTGAAGTAGCGATAGGCAAACACTGAACACCCCACTGGAGCCACACCGATGGTCTTTTCACGCAGACCCATTTCGTCTATTACCTCAGCAACCAGCCGGTGAGCGACACCGTGGGTGCAGCCGGGGCAGTAATGGGTGTGGACTTCAGTAAATGATTCGGGGCGCTGGTAAATTACTTCTGCTGTTGCAACCATTATTTTTCTCCTGAGATGAATTTTTCCAGCCGGGGGATCCATTCGTCGCGGGGATCCTCTGCGCCAGGCCCGGTGTTTTCAGACACTCGGCGGATTTCAGCGTATATCTCATCCGGCAGTGGTGTCACCCCGCCCATTCGACCGTAGAACTCAACCGGTACTTTCCCTTTCACAATCCGGATAACGTCATCAAGCATCATGCCTGAATTCATTTCCACCACCAGGATGCGTTTGACCTGGTCCGCCAGTTCCTCCAGGCGCTGAGAGGGAAAAGGAGCCAGGGTGATCGGCCGCAGCAACCCAGCTTTGATGCCGGCTTCCCGTGCTTCCCGAACAGCGGAAGAGGCCACACGGCCGGCTGTGCCGAAGCCGATCACCAGATATTCCGCGTCTTCTACCGCGTACTCCTTGAAGATCACCTCATTCTTTTCGATTTCCTTCCAGCGCTTGAGCAGGCGCAGGTTGGTCACCTCCTCATCTACAGGATCGATATAGATCGAGGTGAGGATATTGGGTTCGCGTCCTTTCGCACCGCTGACAGCCCAATCAGGGACTTTTTCGGGGATCTCCCGCATGGGGGGCAGTTCGGCGGGTTCCATCATCTGACCCATGTTGCCGTCCACGACTATGTGCACGATAGCGCGGTATTTATCAGCCAGATCGAATGCCAGCCCGATATAATCGATAGCTTCCTGTACGCTGGCAGGCGCCAGCACAATGGGGAAATAATCCCCGTGACCGCCTCCCTTGATCATCTGGTAGTAATCACCCTGGGAGGGGGCGATGTTGCCCAATCCCGGGCCACCTCGCATGACGTTGACCACCACTGCTGGAACTTCCGTGCCGGCGATGTAGGAGATACCCTCCATCATTAAACTCAATCCGGGGCTTGAGGAAGCGGTCATCACCCGCTTCCCGGTGCAAGCTGCTCCGTAAACCATATTGATGGCGGCAACTTCGCTTTCCGCCTGCACAAAGACCCGCCCCAGAGCAGGCAAACGGGCAGACATGTATTCCAGAAATTCTGTAGAGGGAGTGATCGGATACCCGTAAAATGCCTCTACTCCAGCCCGTACCGCGGCCTCCGCAAATGCATGGTTTCCCTTTAATAATTCTTTTGCCACTGGGTTACCTCCTGGTTACCTTTTCGGGTTTTTCCCGGTAAACTGTTATAGCAGCATCCGGGCAAACTACCGCACAGATACCGCAGCCTGTACATTTGTCCTGGGTCATTTTGGCAGGATGGTACCCCTGTGGGGTAAGCCGTTCCATGTCAAGCGCCAGGACTTCCTGGGGACAGGCCTCGACGCAGAGGCTGCAGCCTTTGCAGTAATTATTGTCAACTACGATCCATCCAGTAACGGCCATTAAATATTCTCCTTTCTGGAGCCTGATGCCAGTTGAAATGCGTGCTTAACCTGCCCCTGTTATATCACAAACCAGGGCAGTCAGCTTCCAACACCGCTATTATAGGAAGAGTGTTCCCTTTAAAATAGTGACAAGATACACCCTGGAGGATAATATATATCAGTTAGTCCCGGAATAACCTCCCCGGCAGCTTTATTGACACCTTTTCAGCGTCTGGTATAATAGCACGGCGTTGAAGGAATGGGTCCTTCTGCAGCCTATTGGCATGGATTAAGACCCCCAACTTCCCCGGAACTCTGTGGATCGGGAATTAACACACGGGGATTCCGGTGAAGTGAAGATTGGAGGATGAGTTATGAAGTATGCAATTGTAGTAAGCGGCGGCAAGCAGTATAAAGCTGTCCCCGGTGAGATCATCCAGGTGGACAAGTTACCTCAAGAGGTAAATGACAAGGTTGTCCTGGATGAGGTGCTGTTCATCGCTGACGGAAAGAAGAAAGTCGCCATCGGCACGCCCACTATCAAAGGCGCCAAGGTGGAGACCATTGTCACCGGTCAGATCAAAGGTCCGAAGATCCGGGTTTTTAAATATAAACCCAGGGTCCGCTACCGGAGACGGCAGGGACACCGCCAGCAGTACACACTGCTTGAGGTCAAGAAGATCGTGCGTAAATCAGGAGAGAAAGATGGCTCATAAAAAAGGCGGCGGTTCAACCCGCAATGGACGAGACAGCAATTCCAAACGCTTGGGCGTAAAGAAATTCGGCGGCGAAAAAGTGCGCTCCGGAAATATCCTGGTTCGCCAGCGCGGAACGAGAATTCATCCCGGGGAAAATGTTGGTCGTGGTGGAGATGACACCCTGTTCGCAACCGCGGATGGGATCGTATCCTACCAGGATTTCCGCGGCGGTAAAAAGCGAGTCAATGTCATTCCGGCGGAATAAAAGGATAGACCAATGAAAGAAGCTATACATCCCACTTATTACCCTGAAGCCACGGTGATCTGTGCCTGCGGCAACACCTGGAAGACAGGGTCAACTCAAGAAGTTATCCGGACAGATGTGTGCTCTGCCTGCCACCCTTTCTTTACCGGTGAGCAGCGCATTGTCGACACTGAAGGTCAGGTGGATCGGTTCTACAAGAAACTCAAGGTTCACGAAGAATACCAGAAGGAACAGGAAGCCCGCCAGACTAAAAAGGCTATCGCGGATGTTTCCATCGAAGTTCTGGAATTGGGGACTCGCCTGAACAAAATCCTGGCTGATGCCAAGGTTTCCACAGTCGCAGACCTGCTGGAACTGCTGGAAGGTGGCGACCAGCCCCTGCTGGATATCAAAGGTTTCGGACGCAAGTCCCTGATTGATCTGAAAAAAGCCCTCCGGGGGCAGGGATTTGAGATCCCTGAAGCTGCGGAAGAGATCACAGTTTAAGGTCAGCTTTGATAAGTTTTGATAAAATACAGGCAGAGGTTCTCTGCCTGTTTTTTTTTACATCACCAGTCATTAGAAGAGAGGCAAATTATGAAACATCATCAGGGAAGGCTGGAAGTTATCACTGGCCCCATGTTCTGCGGGAAAACGGATGAGCTCCTGCGCAGACTGCGCCGGGCAATTATCGCCAAGCAGAAAATCCAGGTATTCAAGCCTGGTTTCGATGTCCGCTACGGCAGCCAGAAAGTAACTTCCCATGCAGGCAATGAGTACAACGCCTTTCCGATAGACAGCATCACCGAACTTCCCTCCAAGCTGCAGGCTGATGTCACTGTAGTGGCAATAGATGAAGCCCAGTTCTTTGAGGAGGAGATTGTCGACGTGGTCCAGAATCTGGTTGATCGGGGGATCCGGGTAATTGTGGCCGGACTGGATATGGATTTCCGGGGAGTTCCCTTTGGCTCGATGCCCCAACTGCTGGCACGGGCTGAAATTGTCGATAAGCTGCATGCCATCTGCATGGTTTGCGGCGAAGAGGCAACCCGAACCCAGCGCCTGGTCAATGGGGAACCCGCTTATTACGATGATCCTATCATCATTGTGGGAGCCTCGGAGATGTATGAGGCCCGCTGCCGAATTCATCACCAGGTACCAGTAAAAGAGGGATAACCATGCAGCCTTACCAAAAGTTTCTCAGCGAAGTGTTGATTCCGGAGCAGGAGCTCCAGGAACGGATCAGAGAGTTAGGGAAGCAGATCAGCGAGGCTTATACCGGGAAGGATTTACACCTGATCTGCATCCTGCGGGGTGGTGTGATGTTCTTGACGGACCTGATGCGCTCGATCTCGGTTCCTCATTCCATTGACTTCATGGCGATATCTTCCTATGGTGCCGGGACCAGGCAGGCTTCCGGGCACGTCCGGCTTACCATGGACCTGCGGGACGATATCCAGGGGCGGAATGTCGTTCTGGTGGAGGATATTGTCGATAGCGGATACACTCTTGCTTCAGTGCTTGGTTTGCTGGCAACCCGCAACCCTGCTTCCTTAAAGGTATGCACTTTGCTGGATAAATCCGAACGCCGGGAAACTGAGGTGTCTCTTGATTATGTTGGGTTTGAAATACCCAACAAATATGTTTTTGGCTACGGTCTGGATTTGGATGAATACTACCGGGATCTGCCGTTTATCGGGGTTGTGAACGAGGAGAAATACACACCTCCCGAAGATTGAATCACTCCGGGGTAGGGAATCCCTTCTGAGTGGGATCCTCTCAATAAAGGGGTGAACAATTCCCTGCGATCAAACAGGAAGGTGAAACACCCTGGAACGGGCGGTAGAGTTTTCTCCCGGATCCAGGATTAACTCATGAAAAGCGCTCAATTTCCTCCCCAGTATGATCAAATAGCAGAACTGCTAAAGCCTTATGAAGCCTACCTGGTGGGAGGGGCCGTGCGGGATCTGCTGCTGGATGTTCCTGTTCATGATCTCGATTTTGCCCTCCCCGAGGGGACGGTTCCGGTTGCCAGGAAGATTGCTGACCAGCTTGGAGGGGGATACTATCTGCTGGATGAGGAGCGGGGAACAGCCAGGGTGGTCCTGGGTGGCGATGGGAAACCCCGTCTGCTGGTGGATTTTACGCTTTTTCAAGGTGCGAATATCACAGAGGATCTGGCGGCCCGGGATTTTACCATCACCTCGCTGGCTCTGCCTGTGGGAGCGGACGGGTCGGTCATCGATCCTTTCCATGGCGTCCGGGATCTGGAGGCTGGTGTGATCAGAGCCACCAGCGATCGAGCGTTGGAAGATGACCCTCTGCGCTGCCTGCGGGCTGTCAGGCTGGCCGCCCAGCTGGAGTTCCGGATCACGCCGGAAACAAAAGACCAGATCCGCCTGCACCATCCCAAACTTGCCGATGTCTCCTCTGAAAGGATCAGGGACGAATTCTTTCGGATCCTGCAGGGTCCCCACCAGGCAGCCGCTCTTTTAGCCCTGAGTACCCTGGGGATGGATGGCTACCTTCTCCCTGGAAAACTGACGGAGGGAGAACCTCAGACGCTGCGCCGCCTGGGGCAGATCTGGTCCCTGTTCCTCGAGCCCCATGACCAGGATCGGGCGGGAGATTGGTTCCGGGGGTTGCTGGTCCACCGCCTGGGGAGATACCGGGAACAGGTCCGGGCTTTTCTGTCCGAGGAACCTGTCCCAGGGCGGTCTTTCTACCAGCTCTCCTTATTGATGCCCCTGGTTCAAGGAGCTGCAAACCCGGCGGCAGGTGGATCATTTAAGGACCGCATCAGCGGATTGGCACTCAGCAATCAAGAAGTGGATTGGCTGGAAAGAGGCATTTCTGCAGGAAGCGCTTTTCTGGAACTCTCCTCGCAGGGGAATCTGCCCCGACCCCTTGACGTCTACCGCTTTTTCCGCGTTTCTGGTAAGGCGGGAGTGGCAGGCGTTTTTCTGGGACTGGTCGGTGAATTTGGCCAGCAGGGTCTCGAGCAGGAGAGCTGGATCACCAGGCTGAAGGCAGCCCGGACGTTGCTGGAAGGCTACTGGGAGCGCTTTGATGAATGGGTGGATCCTCCCTCTATAGTGGATGGCAATGATATCCAGAGGGAACTGCAGCTCCAGCCCGGTCCCCGGATCGGGAGCCTGCTGGAAGCTCTCCGTGAGGAACAGGTGGCTGCCGGTATCGAAACCGCCGCTGATGCCCTGGAGTTTTTGAAGGGTAAATTGATTGAAATGGATGGTCCCCCGGTATGAACCAGCAGCCAGATAAGGATTTTTTCAAATATCTTTACAGTGGATTCGAGATGCCCCTGTCAGAGGTGGACTGCGGCTTGAAATGCGGCCCCCACAATGATTACGGTGTGCCGATCTGCTGCGACATCAACTTGGTGATCCCGGCTGCTTTCGAATTGGAGTGGTCCTATTTGCGGGAAAACACAGATCTGTGGCAGCCCTGGAGTCCTTCCGGGCTGATCGATCAGGAGCTGGAAGAAGAAGTCCAGGATGGACAGGTACTGCTGAAATGTCAGGGCTACCAGGCCTGTCAGCGTCCTTTCCGAACATTGACATGCCGGGCTTTCCCTTTTTACCCTTATCTGAGCGGGGAGGGAGAGTTTCTGGGTTTGGCCTATTACCATGATTTCCGGGAAGTATGCTGGATCATCAGCAACCTGGCCTTTGTCAGCGCAGAGTATAAAATGGCGTTTCAAAGGACATTCAAGATGGTTTTTAAGACTTTCCCGGAATCCAGGAAGAATTATCTGGAGTACTGCCGCTGCATCAGGCAGGAGGCAGCTTCCAGGGGTGATCAGATTGTGCTGCTGAATTTCAGCGGGGGCGGGGGATTGGTGGATCCAGTCTCGGAGCAGGTAAGCCCGACTGAATTTCAGGATTTGAAAGCTTTCGGTCCCTATGCTGTAGCCCGGGAACTGCCATTCCCTGACGAATTACAACACCACCAGGAAAATGAAATCGATGGATCTTGCTCCTCAGATGACAAGTGAGTTTTCCCTGCCTGAGGAGTATCGGGTCTCTGAGCGGGTCAGAAATAGCCGTGGCAGCCCGTCCAGATGGCTGCTGGCCCATTTCTCGCGCTACTGGTATCTGGGTCTGACCATGCTCACCGGGGCAGTAGGCAACGCAGCTCTTGCCGCGGTTGTTCCGGTCATTGTGGGGATGGCCCTGGATGCTCTGCTTGAGGAACCACCGCGAACGGATGCCCTGCTGCGGTTTGCCCTGATCATTGTCATTACCCAGCTGGTTCGTGGGATTCTGCAGCTGGGCAGGAATTTCAGTGCCGAGCTGCTGGGCCAGCTGATGGAGCGCGACATCCGGCATGAATTTTATACCAGCCTGCTTGGAAAGAGCATGACCTACCACAGTTTACTCCCGGTAGGCGATGTGATGGCCCGGGCTACCAATGATGTCCGCGAGATCAACTTCATGTTCAGCCCGGGATTCAACCTGGTGGTGGGTTCGGCAAACTTTATCTTGATGCCAATCATCTTTGCGCCGCGCTACCACCCTGCTCTGATAGCAGCTCCCCTGATCTTCCTGGTAGCTTATGTCCTTTCACTTCGGCAGTACCTCTCCGAGCTGAAACCCATCACTGACGCCGTTCGCAAGGCCTTTGGTGCTTTAAACTCCCGGCTGGCAGAGGCTGTGGACGGGATTGAGACCGTCAAAGGGATGGCAGAGGAAGCCAGTGAGGTGAGTACCTTTGCCAGTAATGCCCGCCTGTTCCGCGACAGGGAGATCCGCCAGGGCGATGTGGAAGCTCGATTTCTGCCTCTGTTGTTAATGGGTCTGGCCCAGGCTGGGGGATTGTTCCATGCCATCCTGCTCTTCCAGCGGGGCTTGCTGGAAGTGGGGGATATCGCCGCCTATTACGGCCTGTTGGGGCTGCTGGGATTTCCAACCTTCGTCTCCCTGTTTGCCTATTCCCAGGTGTCCCTGGGGTTTGCGGGAGCCCGGCGCATTCTGGAGCTGATCAATCGCGAAACCGAGCTGGACCAGAATCAGGCTGGATACCAGGGAGCGATGAAAGGTCAGATCCAATTTGAAAAGGTATCCTACTCTTATCCCGGTGGTGAAGGCACTCTGGATGAGCTTGATTTTACGGTTCAGCCCGGACAAACAGTGGCTGTGGTTGGCCAGACCGGTTCCGGGAAAACAACCATCGCCAAATTAATTAACAGAACCTATGATGTCACCGAAGGAACCATCCGGATTGATGGCGAGGATGTCCGGGATTGGAATCTGGCTGCCCTGCGCAAGAACATCTCGATCATTGAACAGGACATCTTTCTGTTTTCAAGCACCATAGCCGATAACATTGCTTTTGGCAGGCCAGATGCCAGCCGGGAAGAGATCATCCAGGCAGCCAAATCCGCCCAGGCCCATGAATTCATCCTGGGGTTCAAAGATGGTTACGATACCCGGCTGGGGGAGAGGGGAGTGACCCTCTCTGGTGGTCAGCGGCAGCGTCTGGCCCTGGCGCGGGCTTTCCTGACTGATCCGCGGATCCTGATCCTGGATGATTCCACCAGCTCGATAGACAGCGCAACAGAGGATGAGATCCAAAAGGCTATTTTTAAGGCGGCCCGGGGAAGGACGACCCTGATCATCACCCACCGCCTGTCCCAGATCCGCTGGGCAGATATCATCCTGGTCATCCGCAAGGGCAGGATCACCGCCCGGGGAACCCACGAGGAATTAATTAGCAGCTCACCAGCTTACAGCCAGCTGTTTGTAGAATGACCCTGAGAAGGACAGGGATTGCTGAATGGGATTTTTCTCGAATTTAGACACCGAAGCCTATGACCGGGAGTACAGCGACCGGGAGCTGCTCAGGCGGATAAGCATTTATCTCAAGCCGCATCTGGGTAAGCTGGTCTGGATCGGCCTGCTGCTGGTGATCATCGGGGCTGCCAGTGCCTCCCTGCCGCTGGTGATTTCCAGCAGCATTGACCGCCTAAATGTGGATCCCAATGACCGGCAGGTCTACCTGCTGATCGGCTTGATCCTGCTGGCAGCTCTGATCAACTGGGGAGGGAACTGGATTCGGCGGCGGCTGACAGTCCGAGTGGTTTCCACCATTGTGATGACCCTGCGGACGGATGCCTTTGAGTCCGCTGCCAGTCATGATCTTTCCTTTTATGATAGGTTTTCCTCCGGCCGGGTGGTCTCCCGGATAACCTCTGACACCCGCGAGTTCGGGAAGCTGATCGTCCTGATCACTGACCTGGGGGCTCAAATGGTCCAGGCGCTGATCCTGGGATATGTCCTGATCCGCCTGGAATACAGGCTTTTCCTTTACCTGCTGGCATTTTTGCCTGTTTTGTTCCTGATCTCCCGGGGATTCCGGAAAATTGCCCGCCAGGTGACCCGGGAGGGCATGAAGGCTATGGCCAAGGTCAATGCCACCATCAAGGAAACCATCAGCGGTATCGCTGTAGCCAAGAATTTCCGTCAGGAGCCAGAGATCTTTGAGAATTTCAACCAGGCTAACATGGAATCTTACCGGATTAATGTCCGCCGGGGTTTTGTGCTTTCGCTGGTATTTCCGACATTGAACGTTCTGGGAGGTGTCGGGACGGCTGTGTTGGTCTATGTGGGCGGCTTGTCCGCCGCCCGGGGATGGGTGACGATAGGATCCTGGTACCTTTTTGTGGTAGGCCTGGACCGCTTTTTCTTTCCGGTATTGAACCTGGCTTCCTTCTGGGCCCAGGTCCAGGCGGGGTTGGCGGCTGCGGAGCGCGTTTATGCTCTGATCGATGCGGATCCGGCAGTGGTGCAGACCGGCAGCATCATCCCGGCGCGGCTGAGGGGCGGTATCCAGATCAAGAGGCTGAATTTCCGCTACAGCGAAAATGAGTGGGTTTTCAGGAATTTCAATCTGGACATCAGCCCCGGGGAAAGCATTGCTCTGGTCGGTCATACCGGATCCGGGAAATCATCCCTCGCCAAGCTGATCGCCCGCTTCTATGAGTTCCAATCCGGGGAGATCCTGGTGGATGATTACAACATCCGCGATCTGGATTTGACCGCCTACCGCAAGCAGCTGGGGATTATCTCTCAGACCCCATTTCTGTTCTCAGGCACAGTGGCGGAAAATATCCAGTATGCCTGCGCTGATCGCGACCTGGAGGATATCATCCGTCTGGCCAACAAGATTGGGAACGGGGAATGGTTGGAAACCCTCCCGGATGGGCTGGATACGGAAGTGGGGGAGCGGGGAGGCCAGCTGTCGATGGGCCAGCGCCAGCTGGTAGCTCTGCTGCGGGTGCTGATCCAGAATCCGGCCATCTTTATCCTCGACGAAGCCACGGCCAGTATAGATCCCTTTACGGAACGGCAGATTCAGCAGGCCCTGGACCTGATCCTGCAGGACAGCACCAGCATATTGATCGCCCACCGCCTGTCAACCGTTAAATCCGCGGATCGGATCCTTGTGCTGCGGGAGGGAAAGATCATCGAGGAAGGGACCCACACCTCCCTGCTGGAGGGAGGGGGGCATTATTCTCAGCTCTACAACACCTACTTCCGGCATCAGAGCCTGGATTATGTGGAGCAGAGCGGCCGGCTGCTGGAAAAATAAAAAAAAGGACGAGTTCCTTATAAATGACTCGTCCTTTTTTTGCATCCTGGGTTATTCTAGATCATGAATTTCCCGTCTTTGTAAAGCAATTCCCCATCCACCCGGATCTCGCTGTCCTCCCGGACATCGCAGATCATGTCCCAGTGGATCGCTGAGACATTCTTGCTGCCGGTTTCCGGGTAGCCTGCGCCCAGTGCCATGTGGAAGGAGCCCCCGATCTTTTCGTCATAGAGGATGTTCTTTGTGAATTTCTGGATGCCGTAATTGGTACCGATGGCAAATTCGCCCAGGTAGCGGGCGCCTTCATCGCTGTCCAGCATTGCCAGCAGGAACTCCTCGTTCTTTTCAGCTGTAGCTTTGATCACTTTGCCGTCCTTGAACTCCAGGCGGATGCCATCGACTTCTTTACCCTGTTCAATGGCCGGGTAGGTGTATTTCACCCAGCCATTGGCGGAATCTTCCACCGGCCCGGTGAAAACCTCGCCGCTGGGCATATTGTGGGTCCCGTCAGAATTGATGAAAGTGCGCCCTTCGATGGATAGGGTCAGATCAGCGTTAGGACTTTTGACCGTGACCTGTTTCTTGCCTTTCAGCCAGTCGACAACTACCTGCTGTTCGTCGTGGATCCTCTGCCATTCAGCTGTCGGGTCTTCTTTGTCACAGTAGGTGGCACCGTACACGAAATCCTCGTACTCGCTCAGACTCATGTCAGCGTCCTGAGCAAAAGCCGGGCAGGGGAAGTTGGTGAGAGTCCAGCGCAGATCCCCGGCTGCAGACCGATCCATATAGATCTTCATCAGCTCCTGGCGAGCCTGTCCCTGGAGCTGCTGCTTTTTCGGGTCAATCCCGGAGAGGTGGTGGGTGTTCCCGAAGGCTCTCAGGGCGATCAGCACATCCACTTCCTGATAGAGCATTTTGGCTGCTGGCGAGATCCAGGAGAGCTGGTCATCGCTGGCGTATTTAAGACTGTATTCAGCGATATCATCGGAACCCAGCAGTATCTGTGGATATCCGCCTGCTTCCAGCACTGCCCGGAGTACCTCACTCACCAGAGGCTCTGAGACCAGATGTCCGGAGATCAAGACCCACTCCTTGGGCTGGACCTTGACAGAATAGTTGACGAGCAGGTCGGCTAAATTTTTTACGCGGGGGTCTTTCATCTTTTTTCACCTCTTGTGATAGAAGTTAATTATGAACTTTTCAAATCTTATCATACCAGATGGCAAGTTCAAGCCATTCCTCCAGGGCGAGGGTCTCCGCCCTGCGGCGGGGATCGATCCCAGCCTTGTCCAGCAGTTCCTCCGTTTTATCGGGAGGCCAGCCCAGACCTTTGGAGAGAGAATTGCGGAGGGTTTTCCGGTTGTGGGTAAAGCCGGCCTTGACAACCTTGAAGAAATTCTCCCGTTGGGGCTCCGGCAGGAGAGGTTGAGGATGAAGGTCAATTCTGATCACCGCTGAATCCACTTTGGGGGGAGGATAGAACGCCCCGGCAGGGATGCGCATCTCCAGGCTGGGATCTCCGTACATCCTGACGCTGAGCGCCAGCAGGCTTAATTTTCCGGAATGGGCGCAGATCCGCCGGGCAACCTCGTATTGAACCGTCAGGACAATTTCCCGGGGTTTGTACTCAGCTTCCAGCAGATTCCGGATGATTCGGGATGTGATATAGTAGGGAATGTTGGCAACCACCAGATAGCCATTCTCCTGGATCAGGCTGGCCGGGTCCAGCTGCAGGATGTCCCCCTGGATCAGGCTGATATTCTGGTAGGAAGCCAGGAGCTCCTCCAATATGGGAATAAAACGCCTGTCGAGTTCAACGGCTGTCACCGCCCGGGCTGAATTTGCCAGCTGAGCTGTCAGGTGTCCCAGGCCGGCACCAATTTCCAGGACAGTGTCCTTCCCGGTGACTCCCGCTATTCGGACGATCTTTTCAAGGATGGCAGGGTCGGTCAGGAAATTCTGTCCCAGGTTTTTATCCGGACGCAGGTGATAACGGTTGAGGATAGCCGTGATGGAACGATCTGGTGATGGATTCATGTGCTGGGATTATAACAAGGTTTGCCCGGGATAGGAGGAGTGGGTGCGGTCCTGCGGGACGCCCCCAGAGCATTGGATTGACAACGAACCATTCAGTTAAGAAGGGGATGATTACGAACTATGACTGACCAATACCCGCCACCCATCGACGGTACAGTGCCCGGCTCCTGGGCACAGACAACTGTTACCGAACGCCTGCCGGAGATTACCCGCCGGGTAATAACGGAAAATCAATTCCCTGATTCCGTTGAAGAAAGACTGATCCGGCTTGTATCAGAAATCCAGGAGGGGAGCATTCGTTCCCTTGAGGACCAGGGTGCGCCTGACCAGGTGGACTGGGAAGGATATATCGAGCCCTACTTGGGAAAAAGCTGGCTGGAGGTACCCTGGCTTTTTGCGGAGCATTATTTTTACCGCCGGATCATGGAGGCGGTGGATTATTTCCAGCTGGGGTTGGATCCCTATGCCTATCAAAAGAATCAGGGACTTGAAAGATCCAGCCGGGATGTGGGAGCACTGGCGGTCTTCCTGGCAGAGGGGCGGAAAGATCCTCTCCAGAGGATAGAGACTTTTCGGGAGGGCCTGTATTTTTCCCTGTGGGGCAATCAGGCGGATCTAAGCCTGTGGCCGGCTGGCAGTGCCGATGACCCCAGACATCATTCGCGGGATACCCTCCAGGAACACCTGCTGGCCGATGACAGTCAGCTGATGATCAGCAGTGTGTTCTGGGATGATCAACCAGCGTCCCGGATGGACATCCTGCTTGATAATGCCGGGTTTGAGCTGGTGGCAGACCTGGGGTTGGCGGATATTGCCCTCGGTCTTGGCCTGGCTGAGACCCTGGTCCTGCACGTCAAAGCCCATCCAACTTATGTCTCAGATGTGATTCTTCCAGACCTTGAGGCGACCGTTGCCTTTCTGTCTTCCTCACCGGATCCGGCGACGCGTGAGTTCGGGGAGCGTTTAACGGCCTATCGGGAGGAGGGAAGGCTTCTGGTCCGGGAAAGTTTTTTCTGGAATTCTCCCCTGGCAATGTGGGAGCTCCCGGATGAGTTGCGGGGAGAATGGCAGCACTCCTCTCTGTTGATCAGCAAAGGGGACGCCAATTACCGCCGGGTACTGGGTGACCGCCAGTGGGATTTCACCCTGCCGTTTTCTGAGATCGTGGATTTCCTGCCTGCCCCGCTGGCCGCTTTGAGGACCCTGAAGGCAGAGCTGGCGGTTGGCCTGACGCTGGATCGAATCCAGGAGATCTATAATCAAGACCGGAACTGGATGGTAGATGGCAAATGGGGGGTGATCCATTTCGCGCCGGGTCCTGAAAGAGGATCAGCGGGTAGAGCCCCGGCGGATTCCTCATCTTTCTAAAACTAGACCGGCGAGGGAAGTTCAGTAAAGCACGTACATGATATTCTCAGGAGGGGGAGCGGGCGCCAGGAAATATACCTCCACATTCTGGCTCCAGGGCACATAGTTCTTGGCTTTGTAGCCCAGATCGACCCAGTTATTGCTCCAGGGCACACCGCCCCCCACATCCTCGATGGAAGCGAATCCATACCCCGGGATGTAGACCCTCATACCTTTCATGTAGCGGTACCATTCCAGGCGGACCGCGATAACTCCCTGCCTCAGGTCGGCACCACTGGCTGTGTAGGTTTTACAGCCTTCGCAGTTCTCGTTGTAGGAAGTGGCGTAGGCGGTGATCTTCCGCCAGTAGGTAATCTGGCCATCAGGCGTATTAGCGGTGCGGATCTTGATTTGGGTCCCGTAGCCGATGATTCGCGGGCTGGGCTCCTTCAACACCCACTCCTTTTCCAGCTCCCGGGCCACTTCCCGGCCGTTTTCATAGGTAATCCGGATCCGCTGAGCGGACAGGCCGTATTCTCCACCGTTAAGGATGGCCAGCTGGTCGAGCTCCAGATCGTCTGCGGGCTGATATTCACTGCTGAACTGGATCTTTTCCTGGTTGAGCAGCACTTCTTCCCGAACTCTGATGACCTGGACCTGCCGGTCCTCAGGCAGGGATTGGTCCTCTGCCGGGATGCTGTAGTCCAACCCCTGGAGGGGGATACCTCCCTGCGCCAGAGCGGCTCCAATTGTCTCAGCTGAGGTACGGATGGTGATGGTTCGGTCTGCCAGGTGAACCTGGAGAGGTTCTGCCCGGATCAATTCCACAGTGATCGCTGAGCCATTCAGGGGAGTATCCAGCGGTCTCGAAAGCTGATCGGCTTTGAAGATCTCAATGCCTTGTTCTGCGAGGGCATCAGCCAGAGTGTCTTCAGCGGAGGTGAATTCCAGCCTGCCAGCTTCTGTGATCAGAGTTACCGGGGTGCCCCGCAGCACCTGCAGCTGGTATTCCCGGCCTGGTGCCAGCTGGAGGTTTCCCCGGTAAGGGCTTCCATTGATCAGCAGGCGATCCTTGGGGAAGAGCAGCAGTCCGGCTTTCAGAAGGACATTTTCTGGACGGCGCTCGGCTGTCCGGATAGAGATGGTTTTACCATCAGCCTGGATCTCAATCAGGTTGGAGGTGGCCAGATAAATGGTTTCCCCGTCCCGTAAAAGGCTTTCCAGGGGTGGGGATACCAGCTCCTCAGGGGTAACTGGCAGTTCCTGCTCTTTCAGGGCACCTTCTACGGTCAGGGCCCAGGTGCTGATCTGCTGTTTTTCCCCGTTGACTATCAGGGTGACCTGTTTGTGAAGGCTGAGGGTGACCAGGAACAGGCCCAGGGCAGCCAGCAGCCCGGCGCTGAGTTTATAAAGAAGGGGATTCTCTAGCAGGGAGCGAATTTTCATGGCTTTCTGGTGGATCAACATAGGAAAAAAGCCTCGGGCAGGCACCCCGGCGGCACCCAGAGGTCCCTCCTTAGTGCTGCTTCCTTTCGGACCTGACACGGTTCGCAGGGTTCTGCCGCGCCGGACCCACCCGAAGCTCGTGGGCATGATACCAAAGCCGGTCAGGCATGTCAATAAAGGGTTCAGTTGGCATTAAATCAGGCTGAAAGGACATCGTGGAGCTGACCTGGAAACCTCAGGGTGATTTACGGGAGTTCTTATTGAGGGTCAAACGCTGGATGGCCACGCCTCCCACGATGATGATCAGGATCACGCCTGCGCCAAGGATGAGTCCTTCGGTGTCACCTGAAGGCAGAACTGGCTCTCCGTTGGCATACACCTGGGTTGGGGTAGGCGTAGGGGAAGGATCGGCCTGCAGGGTGGCCGACCTGGTGGGCAAGCTTAAACCTGCTAGGGCGACAAATACCAGCAGGCTGATCGCGATTACAACTTGGCGGGAGGTGTTTTTCAAAATGGATCTCATGCAGGTTATCGTCCTTTACCAGGGGTATTATACCCTAAACTGCGTGGCCTGCTTTCCCCTGCATATCCCCAGTGAGAACTGGTTCTGGAGTGGGGGAAGGGAATGTGATGTCCCTTAAAAACAAACGCCCAGCTGAGACTGAGCGTAGAAGGCGGAGGGGGTGGGATTCGAACCCACGATTCCGTGAGGAATACGCGCTCTCCAAGCGCGCGCACTAGGCCAGACTATGCGACCCCTCCAAATTTATTTTGCGGATGAGATTATACCAAACGGGAGGTTAGCTGGCAACTGACCCGCTCAACCGTAAGCTGTGGTGAACCACGATCCTCAACCCGGGCAGTTGTGTTAAACTTAATGGACAGCTTGAAGGGAAGCGACCTGCCATGGAATCGACATCAAGAATGCCAGTTTACCTGTCAGTAGGATCCAACTTGGGCGACAGGCAAGCCAACCTGGAAGCCATCCGTTCCGCTCTGCCGCCTGAGGTAGAAGTCCTCCAGGCTTCCGCGATTTACAAGACCGAACCCTGGGGATATACAGACCAGCCTGATTTCCTGAATCAGGTACTGCTGGTTGGGACCAGCCTGGCTCCCTGGGCCCTGCTGGCTTACTTGAAAGGTATCGAACAGGCGCTCGGCCGGGAACCAGGCATTCGCTTTGGGCCGCGCCTGGTGGATATCGATATCATCTTCTACGATGACCTGATCCTCCAGGAGGAGGAGCTGACCATCCCCCATCCCCGCTTCCAGGAGCGGGCTTTTGTGCTGGTGCCGCTGGCGGAAATTTCTCCTGATCTGCTGATACCCGGTTCGGATCAGACAGCGGCCGACCTTCTGAAAGGTCTGGATACAACCGGGGTTGAGCTCTACCAGGAATAAAGCTGTGAATATTCTCCCCTTCCTGTCTGCGGCTTTTCTGCTGATCAATCCGGTCCTGCTGGCTGTTTTCCGGAAGTATGAGATCAAACTTGAGAAGCTCCAATTCTGGGTCATGGTCAGCTCCGGGACAGCCTGGATCATCGCCGCTGTGTTCTTGATCCTCAACCCGGAGAGCCACCTCAATCCGGTGTGGGATGCCGGGGTGGAGCTGCTGCCCAGCCTGGCTTTCTCAATGGATTGGGTGTCGGCATCTCTGGCACTGGCTGTTTGTGGAGCACTTTTCTTCAGTGTCCTCAGGCAGGAACACACTCCGCGGATCAATGCTTTGCTTGCCGGATTGGGCGGTGTGAGCGCGATCGGAGTGTTTGCGGAATCGGCTTATACTCTGGCGTTGGTCTGGACAGCTCTGGAGACTTTCTATCTGGGGATCTCTTACCCGGCAGGCCAGCGGGGTAAGGCTTCCAGGAACTATCTCCTGGCGATGCTGGTCAGATTGACCACTCCGGCAGCCCTGGTTTTCATTTCTCTGACAAAAACCGGATCCGGGGGGAATGGGTTCCTGACCGGACTGGATCCGGCAGCCGCACCTGCGGTAATCGTGGCCGGCCTGGTTGGCTTTCTGGGCTGGTTCCTGGGTGTAACTCCCGTGGGAGACAAGCAGGGAGGTGATACGCCGCCGATTTTCAAAGGCTGGATACCGGGAACAGTGGGCTTGATGGTCATTCTCCGCGGGGGGGTGTTGTTGGAGGGCAGCTCATCCGCAATTTATCTTCCACTGCTGCTGTCTGTCCTGGCAACCCTGCTCAGCATCGGGAGCCTGCTGCTGGACCTCTCGTCACCTTTGTGGTTCTTAGGTGGTGGGTTGCTGGCAGCCGGGAGCGCTTCCCTGGCTTCCCCTGCCGGCGGACTCGCCTGGGGAGTGGTCTTCATGCTGCCGGGTTCCTTGCTGTGGCATGAAAAGGCCCGGTCTCACCCGTCACTTATCGGGCTGGGACTGGCCGGCTTGGGCCTACTCCCGCTGCCTTATCTACCGGCCTGGTCTGGAATCCAGGCCTTCCCGGGGGGAATAGCGTCTTACCTGCTGGCTGCGAGCTGTGGAATTTTTCTGGGGAGCCTGGCGATAGCCGTCCTTAAAAACCTGAGCCGATCAACAGAGAAGGGAAAGCCGATCTCCTTGATGAGCATCCTCGCATCCGGGTCACTGCTGCTCTCCCAGCTGCTGATCGCTTTTCGTCTGGGACTGCTGGGTGCTAGCAAGGGTTTACTGTCTCATCCAGTTGTGGTCTGGCTGCCATTGCTGGGGATCCTGCTGGTCCTGATCCTGGGGAACTGGGTTCCCTTGCGGCACCGGGAAAGTGCCCTGCTGATGATCGACCGGGGGGTTGCCTGGATTCAGATGGCAATCAGCAGGATCCTGCGCTCGATCGAAAGCCTGATCATCTTCCTGGCAGGTTTACTGGAAGGGGATGGCGGTTTGATCTGGGCTCTGCTGATCGGTATGCTGATCATTACTTTGATTGGCAGCAGGGGGGTGCGCTGATGGCACCTCTGCTGCAATCCCTGCTGGCAGGAATCCTGTTCATCTGCGGGACAGGTATCCTGATGACAACTAACCGCCGTTGGATGACGGGGATGCTGGCGCTTCAATATATGGGCGTATTCGGACTGGTAGGTGTCAGCTGGCCACTGGAGATCGCTGTGGTAAAGCTGGTTGCCGGTTGGATGGCGGCAGCGGTGCTTTTTCTCACTTACCAATCTCTCCCGGATTCAAGGAACAGGCAGCGGCTGACAGCTGGCAGCGAGGGATACCTGTTCATGGGATTCGCGGCTTTGCTGATCGGTTTATCGATGTATTCACTGCTGCCGGTGGCCTTGCGCTGGTTTCTGGGCGCCACTCCTCAGCAGGTGCTCGGCGGGGTCTGGTTGTTGGGATTGGGAACCCTGCAGCTGAGCTTCTCCCGGGAAGATATCCGCATCATAACCGGTTTGCTGACGGTAGTCTCTGGTTTTGAGATTCTCTACGCCACACTGGAAGCTTCTGTGTTGATGACCGGCTTGCTGGCCATGCTCAATATCGGCCTGGCTTTCCTGGGAGCCTATCTGCAGATGGCAGCCAACCTGGAGGACAGACTGTGAGCACGCCGATCATCTGGATTCTGCTGCCTTTGCTGGTTGCCGGATTAGAGCTGCCGCTGCTGCGCTACTCCAGGATCCTGAAATGGGGCGGTTCAGCCTTCAGTCTATCCCTGGTCCTCAGCGCTCTAGTGCTGCCGGTCAGTGAAAGCTTCCACCTGCTGTTCTGGGAGGTCAGACTTGCTGACCAGCTGCTAATATTTGGCCGACGCTTTATTCTCTCTGCTGGAGACCGGTCGGTTGTGGCCCTGCTGTTCTTCCTGCACTTTTTCTGGCTGCTCATCTATAATCCCAAAAATGTGCCGGCTTATTTTGTGCCCTTCAGCCTGGCAGGAGTGGTCCTGATCCTGACAGCTTATGCTGTTGACCCAATTTTCTATGGCGCCCTGTTCTTTGCCTTCCTGGCTTTGATCAATGTGGTGCTCTTGTCCCCACCTGGAAAGGAGCCTACCCCGGGAGTCTTACGTTTGCTGATCTATCAAATCCTGGGGATGCTTTTCATACTTTTCGCTGCCTGGCTGGCGAGCTGGATAGATCTGAACAGAGGTGATCAGCTGATGTCCTCCCGGTCTCTCTTGATCCTGGCCCTGGGCTTTTCTTTTCTGCTGGCCATCTTTCCCTTTATCAGCTGGATTCCCATGGTAGGTGAGAGGAATCATCCCTTTCTGGTCGGATATCTGTTCAACACCTATTTCCTGGGTGCCTTTCTCTTTGGCTCCCGTTTCATTACTGAAGGTGGCTGGCTGACCGGAGGGATAAATCTGCAGACGCCCCTACAGATTGCCGGGGTGCTGATGCTGGGTTTTGGAGGAGTGCTGGCGGTCTATTCACGGCATTTGGGCCGGATTTCCTCTGCGCTGATCATCGCTGAAATCGGCCGCTCGCTGCTGGCGTTCAGCTTATTTCTGGGCGGATTTCCGATCTATTTCGCCATGGTAGTAATTCAGGCCCTTGCATTAGGGGTCTGGTCGCTGGCGCTTTCTAACCTGCAGAACGGCCTGGCGGATTTGGAACTCGGTTCTGCAGCCGGGGCAGCCCACCAGTGGCCGCTGATTTCCTCTGGATTGGTTGTCGGTTATTTTACGCTGGCCGGTTTACCTTTCCTGGCTGGGTTTCCGATTTACCTTTCCCTCGGCAGCGCCTTAAAGCTATATCCAGGCTGGATCAATGGAGCCCTGGTCCTGGGCACCCTTGGTTTGTTGATCGGGGGGTTGCGGATTCTCGGCGTTCTGCTGGAAGACACCGGAAGCGAGCCGTCCCTGATCCTGGGAGAGCGCTTTGACAGGGGGTTGATCATTGCCCTGAACGGCCTGCTTGTCCTGTTGGGCCTCTTCCCTCAGTTTGTATATCTGATTGCCCGGGTAATCTCCCATTTGATGTTGGGTTCGTAGATCACTATGCTTGAGCACAGGGAGCCGTAGTGGAAATTGCAGTATAATCTCAATGCCTTGATTTTCCTGTTTGAGGAGATTTTTACATGGACAATGAACAGCTGGAAAAACGCCTGAAATGGCTGGATGATGAGCGCAGGAAAGATAAAGCGATCATCTCCGATCTTGAAAAAAGATTGCTGGAGCTGGAAGGTAAGCTGGAACCTCTGCAGAAGAAAGACCAGGAGATGGACAGTGATCTGACCCGCCTGCGCACCGCGGTCATCAAGGTGGATGATTTTGAAGCTGACCTGGCCTCCTTCCGGGTTGAGCGCAAGAAAGAGATCAAGGACCAGGAAAAGCTCTATAAGTCCTGGGTCGCGGATGCCAAAAGGAATCTGCAGACCCAGATCAGAGGCCTTGAAACCCAGCAGAAGAAACTTCAGGAAGATCTTAAACGTGTCAAATCGCTGGAAAAGGAAATGGAAGCCCGGGTGGAGGAAGAAACGCACCTTGGCGCCACTTTACGGGAGCTGGAAAAGTCCTTCAGTGATGTGCAGTCAGGTTATCAGGACATCCAGGCTGATGCCAAGGCTATCAAGGTTGAGCGTCAGAAAGATGTCAAAAGAGCGGCCGACATCCAGGGAGAGCTGACCGCGATCCGCAAGCGGCTGGATGAGATGCGGGCTATGATGGATCTGGTTAAGAACGATTACCAGAAAGCTAAAACCCGCATTCAGGACCTGGAAGCTGCCCGCCGGGAGCTGAAAAAGGAGCAGGACGCATTCCTCGAGGAAGCCGTTCTGCGCCAGACCGAGCGGGAGTCAACCTGGAAGAATTGGATGGCCCGCTTCGACAGCATTGAAAAGCAGGCCAAGGATCTGGATGAACAGATGACCCGGCTGGATGTCACCCACCGCGGCGTTAAACGCATGCAGGACAAGCTGGCGGATCTCTCCAGCCTGCTGGACAGAAGGGTCAACGAAATCACTGAAATGCAGCGGCTGACGGATGAGAAGTTCCGGGCTGAATGGAACACCTACCAGGTGGATGATCAGAAGCGCTGGACAAATTTCACACTCTCCCAGAAAGAGCAGACCAAACTGTTGGAGCGCCAGTATCAAGAGAGTGAGGACCGCATAGCCGTCCTGGAAGACGGGCTCCAGGACATGGAAGATCAATTGACCCAGGTCACTAAATATTCTGAAAACCAGCTTCAGAGTCTGCTGGGTTTGATGCGGGAATGGGCCGGCGAATTCGAGCAGATTATGGACGGCTTTCGTTAGTTAAATTGTAGGGACTAAGTCCTTTGGAAGGACTTAGTCCCTCTAGCAAGGGAAAGATGACTTATATTATCGGTACCGCAGGCCATGTGGACCATGGGAAATCAACCCTGATCGAGGCCATCACCGGCAGGCATCCGGACAGGCTCCGGGAAGAGCGGGAGCGGGAGATGAGCATCGTGCTGGGCTTTGACAGCTTCCAGCTGCCGGACGGCAGGATGGTCAGCGTGGTGGATGTCCCCGGGCACCGTGATTTCATCGAGAACATGCTCTCAGGGATCGGGGGCATCGATGCCTGTCTGCTGGTGATCGCTGCCGACGAGGGGGTGATGCCGCAGACCCGGGAGCATCTGGATATCCTCCACCTGCTGGAAGTCGACAGCGGGCTGGTCGCCCTGACCAAGGTCGACCTGGTTGAAGACCTGGAATGGCTGGATCTGGTCGAAGGTGAGATCCGGGAGCTGCTGGCTGGGACCGCCCTCAAAGACGCTCCCATCGTGCGGGTGTCCGCCAGGACCAAAGCGGGGATTGATGATCTGCTGACCGCTCTCAGCCAGGTGCTGTCAGAGAAATCGCCCCACCTGGATCTGGAAAGACCCCGCCTATCCGTTGACCGGGTGTTCTTGATGTCTGGGTTCGGATCGGTGGTTACCGGCACGCTGCTGGACGGGACGCTGCGGGTGGGGGATGAGGTGGAGCTGCTCCCCGAAGGAAAGACCGGCAGGATCCGGGGTTTGCAGAACCACAGCCATGATGTCCTGGAAATCGGCCCGGGCAATCGGGCCGCGGTCAATCTGTCCGGCATCGATAAGAAGGATATCAAACGGGGCGATGTGGTGGCGCTGCCCGGCAGCTACCAGACAACCCGCCGGCTGGACGTTCATTTCCACTATCTGCCGGGCCTGGAAAAACCGATCCGTCACAACATGGAAGCCAAACTGTTCCTGGGCGCGGATGAAACCAGCGCCAGGATCCGCCTGCTGGGAGTGGAGACCCTCAAGCCAGGAGAAAGCGCCTGGCTGCAGCTGGAGATCCAGGAACCACTGGTGGCGGTGCGCGGGGACCACTACATCCTGCGCCGGCCATCCCCTTCGGAGACACTGGGTGGGGGAGTTGTTGTGGATCCCTTTCCTGCCTACCGCTACAAGCGCTTTGACAGCGCTGTTATGGAAAGACTGGAAGCCTTGCGAGGGGGCGATCCCACTGATATTTTGCTCCAGACCCTGAATCGGGAGGGGATTCAGCCCTGGAAGGACATCCTGGGCGCTTCGGGGTTGGATGGCGAAACCGCAGCCAGCAGCTTGCAGCAGCTGGTTGAGAGCGGGATTGCCCTGGAAATCGGCCAGGAGAACGGCCGGGAAAAGCTGGTCGGGCTCCGATCTGACTGGGAGGGCACACTTTCCGGACTTCAGGAAAGCGTTGCCAGCTATCATGGGGATTATCCCCTGCGACCGGGCATGCCCCTGGAAGAGTTGAAGAGCCAGTCCGGGCTGAAGGATAATGTCTTCCGGGAGGCTGTAGCCCACCAGGCCACAGCGGGCAGCCTGGTCCAGGATGGCCCCTATATCAGGGAGCGGGATTTCCAGATCAACTTTTCGGAAGCCCAGCAGTCAGCCGTTGAGAATTTACTGCAGGCCTTTGCCGCCAACCCGACCCAACCGCCTTCTGTGACCGAATGCAAGGCCGGGGTTGGTGAGGAGGTCTTCAATGCCCTGGTTGCCCGGGAGATCCTGATCCAGCTTTCCAGCGAAGTGGTCTTCAGGCTGGAAGACTACCAGGTAATGGTTGAGAAGCTCACAGGAAAGCTAAAGAAAGAGGGGACGATCACGGTGGCCCAGGCCAGGGACATGTTCGGCAGCAGCCGCAAGTACATGCTGGCTTTCCTGGAGAACCTGGATGCCCGGGGGGTCACGGTCAGGGAGGGGGATTTACGGCGGCTGAAGTGAAGCTGTGCTTCACGACCGGGGATGGAGGGCTCGCTGCGCTCGCGACGGGAGACGGAAGACGGGGGACGGGAGATTGGAAAAGTGTGATCTGTCATCCTGCCTCTGAAACAAAAGCAGAGGAAGGATCCATATTGATCAGCAAACCACAGCCCCTTCTTCCCTGAATTTTCCAAGTAATTTATTTGACTATGATGAAAGTGAATCCATCATAGCCTCGTGCACCCACCGTCTGTAAGGTCGCAGCTGTCAAACGAGGATTGCCGACCAGCTCCTGGTTGAATCTCTGGATCCCCAAAACGCTTGGATCCCGGCTATCTGTTTCAAGGATCTTCCCGTTTCGGACCACGTTGTCGGCGATGATCAATGTGCCTGGCCGGGACAATTTGACAACCCGGTTCAAATAATCTGCATATCCTTCCTTGTCTGCGTCAATAAAGATCAAGTCAAAGGGCTCAGTGCCTGCCAGGAGCATTTCGTCGATCAGCTGCTGGGCGTCCCCCACCAGGATCTGGACCTCCCCCTCGAAATCGAATTGAGCCAGGTTCTTCTCCGCAACCTCAGCGTGGTGAGGGTCGATCTCCAGAGTGAGTAACAAGCCGCCCTGGCCTAAACCGCTGGCCAGCCAGGCAGTGCTGTAGCCGCCCAGAGTGCCGATCTCGAGCACCCTCCTGGATCCCTGGGCCCGCACCATCAGCTGGAGGAATTTCCCCTGCAGGGGACTGACCTGGATGGCGGGGAGGCCGGCCTTCTCAGCGGCCAGGTTGATCTGTTTAAATTCGTATTCTTCCCCGAGCAGCAGATCCTCGTAGTACCGGTCAACCGCGCTAAAGGTCTTTTTGTTCATCTTCTTTCTTCCTGTTTTCGGTGATAGATACCTGGCTGTATTATAAGCGAGACCTGCCGACACTGAGCAGCTGATCTGCGCAACTTAAAGGGCTGGTGGGGTTGGTCTTAAAGGTCATGCAAATGATGCAGGGCGTCCGAAACGGCCGCTGCTTCTATCACCATTCCGGTCAGTCGTCCTCCGTCCTTCGTTGCGGCATTACCCGCACCCTCCCGGTCCTCCGACTCCGGTCCCCCATCCTCTATTTTGACACCATCCGGGGAGAGTTCAACACTACCATCCTCCATTGTTCCCTGGGGTGTCCTTGGGGAATCCTTATCCCATGCCGGGGCAGGCGTGACCTCTATTGATCCCCCTCACTAGCAGGATCTGATGGATCTGGAATGGGTATTGGCAAGACAGAAACTTCATCTCCAGCTGGATCTCGTGGATCCACAGTCAGAGGGACTGACGTTGCTGAACCTTCCTAGCCAGGTTGAGCGAGCGCTTCCCCATCCTTCGTCTCCGGTACTCGGTCTTCATGGACAACCTCAACCGCTCCAAAGGAGAATTGCAAGCTAAAACTTATATTAGCACTATTAGGACACGATTTCAAGGAAAATAGATTGCGGCCTGTCTTGACCGTCCAGGACGGGTCCGGTTTGATTTATCAGCCGTGTGGGGGCACATCCGGCCAGCAGGAACACAAGATCTGTTATGTTAGGTTTTCTTCCTGCCTTCTGAGCTTGGGATATAATGATTTGCAGGAAGTGTCGGGAGGTTTGTTATGAAAACTAAATCAACAATTCTCATTGTAGCGGCTCTGATGCTCTTAAGTGTGTTTTTTACGGGCTGTGGCGGAACGGGGCCTCTCGATGAAATGAACGAATCCCAGGTGCCAGGTAATCAGCCAGCTGAGGGAGAGGTATCCTCCGGGTTGTCCGCGGATCTTCCCTCAGGAAAAACGGTAACTGATTTAAAGCAGATCGAGGGCACCTGGATCGCGCCTGCTTATCCTGGCAACTTTGTGCTGACCATTTTCCCGGACGGCAAACTCAGCGTGGCAACCTCCCTGGAAGACCTCCAGGCCGGCTCGACCGATACCTGGCAGCTGGCCCTGGAAGATGGGGAGATCACCGCGACAGGATATGCCCTCTGCCTGGGGGATGTTGGGTCATATATAGCGACATTGAACGAGGATGGGACCCTGCGCTTCACTTCCATCATCGATCCCTGCGACGCCCGCCTGCGCAAGATGGACCGCAGTCTGCCCGGCCGCCTCAACGAGTACATCCTGATCTATCATCCTGTGGAGTAATCTGCCTTACCTTGAAGGATTTCTGCTGTACGCAGAGATCATAAAAATCCAGCTGGCGGTTATCATTGCCGGGGGGATTTGTGCTATTGGCTGGACCGGGAGGGAGGGGGTTTTTATCACATATTGAACTTTCCCTTCAAGGCTCTCAGGGGTGGATCCAGCAAGGATAACAGCCAGTAAACCGAGAGAGGAAGCAGCGGTACCACATATCTCTGCCAGGGAAGGGGGAGCAGGAGGATCAGGACCAGGCCCAGGGATGAGAGCAGCCAGACCAGAATGTTCTCTCGCTGCCGGCGGGGCTGCTCGCGGATCTTTCTGAGGGTCAATACTGCTCCACTGAGAACCAGGGCCAGGGAGATCGCACCTCCTATCAGTCCCCGTCCCCAGGTATGAATGGGCTTGCTCAGGTAGGATTCCCGGGACTGCCGGGTCTCGGCCAGGTAGTTGCCAACCTCCTCCGTTTGCGGATCCATATAGAAGGTATTGGCAATCAGGGCAATCACCCGCTGCTGGAGGAAGCTGAGACGATCCTGCTCCGGGCCGCCGAAGTGGTCGATCTCCTGCTGCCTTGCAAGCCTAAACCTGGCATCCAGGCCGGTTTGGAAGGCTTGCAGGGGCTGCCGCCAGTAAAAGGGATTCAAGAGGGCTGAGACAACCAGGATGGGGAGGGAGAACTTCAGAATTCTGGAAGTTATCTTCTTGAGACTGATTTTCCCACCGGGAATCAGACAGGCTGCGTAAAGTCCAGCGGGCAGCAGGGCAACGGCAGTGTGTTTGGCGTTCAGGGCAACCGCCAATGCCAGGCCGATCAGCCAGGGATCCCGTTTTGCTCTGGTGGCAGCCCACAGGAAGAATGCCAGGCCAAAGATCAGCACTCCCTCTGACATGGCCCTTCTCCCATGCAGCAGCACCAGGGGGTTGAGACCCAGCAGGAGGACACCCAGCAGGGCAGGGATGCCGGGCAGATTCTCCCGCAGGGACAGGTAATACAAACCCAGAGCCAATGGCAGCAGGGCAGTGATGGCGGCCCGGGAAATGAGCAGCTGGCGGGGGGAGGGAAGAGCCCCGTCGGCGGCGTTCTCCTCCCAGCTGGCAGCCCAGTCCCAATCCGACTCCAGAGGAGGGACCGAGAGCGCGGCTCTGGCGGCTCCGATCAGGTATTTCGCCAGGGGTGCGTCAATGGCCCTGATCCGCTCTTCCCCGTCGAGGGTGGAGCTGCCATCCCAACTGAGCGCCAGCGGGTTCCGCAAGAGAGTGGAGAGATCCGCGCTCATGTAGATCTGAGTGCTTTCATCCGGATGGAAGGGCACGTCTGCCAGGGTCCAACCGTAGAAGATGGTCAGCAGGATGATGGCTCCTAGTGCGGTCCAGTCAGCCCATGTTGGTCTTTTTTCCTTCATTACTGCCACCTTTGTTTCCCTGATAAACCAGGGATGTGTTCCCGGACAGGTTTGTGTGAGATATCTGTCAATCAAACTCCCGCCAGACCCATTCCCCATTCAGCATGGTTCCCAGCGGCTGGATCTCAGCCAGCACTTCCCCGTCACAGGCAAAAGGATCGGTTTCCAGAACGATCAGATCGGCCCAGCAGCCTGGACATAATTTACCCTGAAGAGATCCTCTCCCGGAAACCTCTCCCGGAGCGGCGCTGAAGGCGTGCAGGGCTTCCCCTACAGAAAGCCGACCTTCCGGGTGCCAACCTTCCGGTCCGGGAGAGCCATCCCGCCTGCGGCGGGTGACTGCCGCGTGGATTCCCAGCCAGGGGTTGGGATCCTCAACCGGAGCGTCACTGCCAAAAACCACCCGTGCCCCCTTCTCGAGCTGGTATTTGGGCGCATAGGCGTACCTGGTCCGCTCCCCCCAGTAGGTGTCTGCCATTTCCATGTCCGAAGTGGCATGGATGGGCTGCAGGGAGGCGGTGATGCCCAGTTCTGCCAGGCGGGGAATGTCCCGGGGGTCGATCAGCTGCAGATGCTCGATCCGGTGGGGAAGGGGAGTTTTATGGTTGTCCCTTTCATATGCCCTGAGGCGCTCGAAAGCGTTCAGCAATTCCCGGTTGGCCAGGTCTCCGATAGCGTGAATA
>JANTFT010000026.1 GCA_024763275.1 Anaerolineales bacterium
GCAGAGCCTGGGCGATCACCTCCGCCCCTACAATACGATCAGCCCAATTCGCTTTTTCGCAACCCTGGTTTTTCCTCTCATTGAGGTCATTTGACCCAGCCGCATTCGATCAAGTCGTCAGCAGAATACAGGGTGACTTGGGATACGATCAGCCCATCCGGATCAGGGGTAAGGAGGACTCCCACCTGGACCGAACAGGCCTTACCGAACAGAGGCTTCGAGGTGATTTGATAAATACCCCCATGGGATGGTAGCAAATCCAGCTGGGCTTCATCATCGCTCTCAGAAAAAGTATAGATCAGTTCCCAGGTTGGATGTGGGTGGTCCTTGAAATAACCAGCTGCGTAGTGACCGATCTCATCCCTTCCGGCAGGAGTGATCCCAAACAAAGAATCATTCAAAACAGCATCTGGGGCATAAAGACCTTCTACTTCCTGGGGATCCCCGCTGGACCAGGCAGCAGCATAATTCTCCAGCAAGGTTGTATTGATTGGTGCAAAGTTAAAATTCTCATCATAAAACAAGCGCCAGTAGGAGATCTTGTTTCCCTGGATATCAACCAGGTCAAACTCACGGCCCGGGTCATCTTCCGTAAATCCCATCACGCCCCAGTTAACCCAGGTCCCCAGGCAATCCGAGGCTGAGATGTAGGTCCCTCCAGCTTCCATCTCCCAGTCGCTGAAGAACATGAGCATCCTTCTGGCCATTCCCATCAGATCATCGATCCCCACATAAGCTGGACCTCCATCAAAATGGACGATATCCTCGGTATACACCTCCCGGATGCGATCCAGATCCCCCGAACCCCAGGCTTCAACCTGTTCCGTATAGACCTGCTGGCAATTATCAGCCTTGTTCAGCAGGTCTGCCTTCTCAGGGGGTGTCCCTGTGATTGTCCCTCCCTGACAGGCACTAAGCAGGATCAACACAAAGATCAACATGGATAACAGACCTGGGGTTTTGTTCCTCATGGTATTCTCCTTGAAATAAAGTTGCGGTAATCTCCGCTGTTGATGAGGTCTATCAGCATCCGCAGCTGCTGCGGATGATCAGCTTGGTCGGAATGGTAACAGTCTTCCGGGAGGGGTTTTTCCCCTCCATTAATTCTTTAAGGATAGCCAGGGCCTGCTTACCCATCCGGGAAGCCGGCACCGCGGCCGTGGTCAATCCCGGGCTGACCAGCGAGGCGGCCGGGATGTCGTTATATCCTGCCAGGGCGATATCTTTCGGGATGGATAAACCACCCTCCTCGATGAAATCCATAGCCCCCAGAGCCAGACTGTCAGAGGCAGCCAGGAGGGCGTCAGGTGGATCCGGGGCCGCAAGCAGCCGCTCCATACCCTCCCGGCCGAAGGATTGAAAGAAACCAGCTACTTTCGCTACCAGCTCCTGAGAGGGTTCCATCCCGGACTCAACGAGAGCTTTTTCGTATCCCTGGTAAAAAGCCTTCACATTGGGCCATTCCAGGGGCGGGGTGATCAAACCGATCCGCCGGTATCCGTGTTCAAGCAGATGGCGGGTGAGCTTGAACGCCGCGCCCTCACTGTCCAGCAACACCCGCTGTCCGGGCATGTCCGGGACATCAACGCTCACAACTGGCGGATAGGCATCCAGCAGGGACGGATTTTCAATCAGAGAAGGAGGACCAATGCTGGCAAAGATGAATCCGTCCACATGGCGGGCGATCAGCTGGTTGAAATAAGTTTCCACCAGATAAGGATTTTCAAAAGTGTAGCAGAACAGCGGCAGGTAGTGTAAATCCCGGCATTCATCTTGAATGGTTTTGATAAAAGGGGTGTAAAAGGTAGCCGGGCTGGGCAGGATGATCCCCAACAGGTGGCTGGGGTTTTCACCTCCCTGCTTCACGATCTCCGCTGGGTTGAAAGGCAGCACCACCGTACCACGGCGGGTTCGGATCGAAACCAGCTGGTCTGCTTCCAGACGCTGGTAGGCCAGGCGCACGGTGTGCATATGCACACCCAGGTCCTCCGCCAGGGCGCGCATGGGAGGAAGCTTATCCCCCTCCTGAAGCTCCCCACTGGCGATCAGCCAAACCAGCTGTTCAACCAGCTGGGCAATCATCGGCACGCCGGAATCCGGGTCTAGGTGCAGGTGGTCGGTCAGAGAAGAGTGCATGACAACTTTTATTGTTATATATAACTATAACAATAGTAACGGCAAACGACCCCCTTTGTCAAGAACCAAACCGGAGACCTCCGAGGTCGACTTGCCAAAAGGACCTAAACAGGTTTAAATGGGTTATATGCCCAGCCGCGCCCTGAAAGCCCTGTCGGTCAGCGACCGGATCGATACCTCTCTACTTGAGGCAGAGATCTATGAAAAGTACAAGGATATCGATCTGATCCTTTCCTGCGGTGACCTGCCCTACTATCATATCGAGAAGCTCTTCCAGCTCTACGAAGTGCCTGTGCTGTACGTTCGCGGCAACCACGATCCCCGGGTGGAGTACGGCAAAAGCGGGCCGCTCTACGGCCCCCGGGGAGGGATCGACATGCACGGTCGGATGGAGGTGCTCAACGAGGCCATCTTCGCCGGCTTCGAGGGATCATTGCCCTATAAGGACGGACCTTTCCTCTACTCCCAGGCCGAGATGTGGCACCTGGTCCTGAGATTGGTGCCCCGCCTGCTGTGGAATAAGCTCACCTATGGGCGCTATCTGGACGTGGTGATCGCCCACAGCCCCCCCTACGGCATCCATGACCGTGACAGCAATGTGCATGGTGGCTTTAAAGCCTTCCGCTGGCTGATCAAGGTCTTCCGGCCAACCTATTTCTTCCACGGTCACATTCACGTTTACGAAGACACACAAACCACCGAAACGGTGGTGGGCAATACCAAGGTCATCAACACCTACGGGCACCGTAAGACCATCCTGCGGCCGGGCCAGCGCCACTACAGCACCCGCGAGCGGCCTTATATCCCCTCTTTGGAAAGCGCTGCTGAGGATTTCCGGAGCGCCCGCCGCCGGGGAGCACTGGAAAACATCTGGGATTCACTGACTGGCTCGGCCACTCACCTGATCCAGTTCCAGCAGATTGAAGACCAGCTCGAGTACGACCATTCCTTCGAGCTGGGTTTGCAGGACATTCCCCTGGATGCCATCGTGGGGAGCGTCAGCCGGCCCAGCGATTTCACCCGCAAATTCTTCCCCCGGGAAGTTGTCGACCCCAGCCGCTGGCAGCAGGTCAAGAAAGGCATGGATCAGGCCATCCGACCCATCAAGGTCTACCAGATCGACCAGACTTATTTTGTGCTGGACGGCAATCACCGCGTTTCGGTGGCCCGGCAGCGAGGAATGACGCATATCCCCGCCTACGTGACCAGGATCGAAAGCACTATCCCCCTCACACCAGAAGACGATATCGATGACCTGATCATCAAAAACCAGCAGGTCCGCTTCCGGAAAGACACCGGTCTGGAAACACTCCGCCCTGACCTGGAATTTGCCACCACCTTCCCTGGCGGCTACCAGCAGCTCCGCGAGCAGATCAGCTCCCACCAGCTCAATCTGGAGCTGCGCCATCACTATCCTTACTCCTTTCAAGAAGCGGCGGAGAGCTGGGTGGAAGAGGTCTATCTACCCCTGCTGCAGACCGTCTCCCAATCGGGGCTGCTGCGCGATTTTCCCCAACGTACCCCCACCGACCTTTACATCTGGCTGACCCAATACCAGAAAGAGATCAGCCAGCAGTATGGCTGGGAGATCAAACCCGCCTCGGCCGTGGATAGCCTGGCAGCAGCTTACGGCCAGCGGCTGATCCACCGCTGGAAGAGATTTCGCAAGCAGCTTTTCCCCAGGGCCGCACCCAGATTAGGGGGAATCGGGGATTGGCGCCGGACCCACCTGATGCCCCGCAAAGAGGGCCAGATCTTCTCGGCCATCCTGGTAGCCCTCAACGGGCAGGAAAGCGGCTGGAAAGCTCTCGAACAGGCTTTCACCATCGCTGAGAAAGAAGGGAGCAGTGTGGCAGCCCTGCATGTCCACCACGGTCTGTCTGAGATCGCCCAGACCCAAATCAAAGAAGCCTGTCAAAAGAGGCTGGCGCACAGAAAGCTGGATGCCAGGGTCTATTTCGAGGAGGGAGAAGTGCAGGAAATCCTCACTCAGCGGGCGCTCTGGAATGATCTGCTGGTCTTCAGCCTGGAACATCCCCCTGGAGACCACCCGGCCTCCAGACTCAAATCCGGGATCAGGGCGCTGGTGCAGGGCTGCCCTCGCCCTCTGCTGGCTGTGCCTGCTGTTACCGGGATGAACCACGGATTACTGGCCTTTGACGGCAGCCCCAAAGCTACCGAAGCCCTTTACCTGGCAGCCTATCTGGCGGAAAAATGGGGAGTGGAGCTCACCCTGGTGACTGCCCAGGAAGACAGTGCTGCCCAGACCAATCCTCTGGAAAAAGCCAGGGAATATCTGGAGGCCCGGGACATCTCCGCTGATTATCGTTCGGAGATCGGGTCGCCCGCGGACGTGGTCCTGAACACGCAGGAAGCCCGGAAATGCGATTTTCTGATCGTAGGCGGTTATGGGTATCAGCCAGTGATGGAAGTCCTGTTCGGCAGCACCCTGGATGCCTTACTGCGCAACTCAGATGTTCCAATTTTAGTCTGCCACTGAACCTACCTACCTCCGAGGTCTTTAAGACCTCGGAGGTAGGTGGTTGTTTATCCTTGATCCGTAAACATTATCGGGGAAGCATTCAACCTCATCAAGACCGGAACTTCAACCTGCCACGGTGCAAAAAAGATATATAATGAAATTGTTTGATCTGCAGAGAAACTTCACACAAGCAGGGGGAATTCAGGGATGATCTATCATAAGTTCTCGGATTAAAAATAACTCTCCGCTCCTCTTTGGTTCGAAAGGAGGTCAGCATGTCCTACCATAGAAATTTCCGCGTCCCCATAATCTTATTAACACTCGGATTACTGCTGACTGCCTGCCATCCCGGGGGAGGGATCCCCAACGAGATCCAGGAATCCCCTCAAAATTGGGATCCCTGCGCCACCACACCTGATATGGGGTTTAACCTGGAATCCGTCGCTTCCGCGCCGGCTCTCATCAGTCCTGAAGATACGCCAGCCCTGGGAGCGTTAGGGGCGCATGGCGCCCAGGCGCTGGCCGCGCTGCTCCAGCCGCAGGACACATTTTGCGACGCCGAAGCCCCCGGGGTATTTCAGGAAATCCTGGAGAAGGCCAGGGAGCTTGCTGATCAGGGGGATAAGGAAGGCGCGCGCAGGCTGCTGGAGTCGCTCCTGGAAATAGGCTCACATCCGGGTGGGGGCTATCTGCTGAGTTTGCGCTTCCAGACCCCAGAACAAGCCAGATCATTAATTGCAGGTTATCTGGCTGCCGCAGGGCTTGATCTAGCGCTGGGTGGAGACGGCCAAGTTTTCATAGATCAGGCTCAGGCAGCTTTTACTGAGTTGGCTAACAGTGAGCTCAACAGCGCCTCCCTGGATGAGACCATGCGGTTGATGGAAGAAGCCCTGAGATTGGGGCAGGAGGAAATTGCCCAGCGGGCGCTGAAACGCGCCCAGGATATCGCTGGCGAGGGCCTGGACGCCGCTATTGAGGATTTCAATCCTTGTTTGTCGAATCCTGAAGACCTGAAGGACGAGATCACAAAGCTGCTCCAGGCACTTCAAACAGCCATGCTGCTGGGGGTTCCCGGAACAAATGGACCCGGCGGAGGGCGCTACGACGCCACCTGGTCCCAGGCCTCTGCCGCACTCCAAACCTTGATGGGTGAAACTCCTGACGAGTGCAAAGGCTTCTCCTTTCAGTTCACCCGGACCGTCTCCGGTTCGGTCACCATGACAGGGGAAGCACACACCTGCGGTGATATCCGCGGCCCCTGGGAGGGCACGCTCCAGCTTGCCGGCACCTGGACGGATTTCGGCAACACCGGTGAGGTAAGCGGGACTTTCGAGTTCACTATACCGGAGGACAAGGATGAAGTTGAAGCCATCATCCAGACCTCCGGAAGAATTAACAGCGACGAAGGTTGTTATATACCATACAGCGATCCACTACAGCTGCGCGTCCATCTGGTTGGTGAGCAAGAGCTCGAGCTCGGTATTGTTAGCGTTTATGCAGGGACGGCCTCGATCGTGTGCCCGGAAGGATCAGAGGGACTGCCCGGCATCTCGACCGTGTGGACGGAAGAGCCCACGTTCGCGGTGGAACTGACCCCTGGCGCAGAATGCCCTTGAAATTACCCTAAGGATAACTCTTCCCCTGAAAGATCATGATCTCAAAGAGGGTTGTACCGCGCTCAACGGTCTGGAGGTCATTCAAATCCACCCGCATCTCCAGGTCAGCGTTGAACCGGAAATAATAAGGGTTACTGACCAGTCTCAGCAAAGTGCGCTGCCAGGCGGGCAGCATTTCCAGCAAGCTGATCGCTTCGATGATCCGGGGATCGCGAAGGGCGAGATGGACCCTTTCCCCTGCCTTTTCCCAGTCGATATCCACTTCTTCGGGGTAACTCCGGCCGTCAGGATGGGGTTTGAAATCGCGGGCCTGCAGCTGGAGCGGCGCGCCGTCGCCGATGACAACCTGGCTACCTTTTGCCAGCATGAATAACGGCTGGGGCACAAATCCGTATTTTTTCGATGAGATCGTTTGAGCGAAGATGAGCGAGTAATTGCCCAGATGAGCGCGGCCCCAGTACCAGTGGTCCGTGACCTCATTCAAACCGATCGTCCCCCAGTTGTGGTCGTGATAGCCCTCCCCCTTTACCTGATGGGTCTGGCCGTCATAGGTCAATGCCCCCTCTGCCAATCCGTAGGGAACCGCTGGGAGCCAGGCAAAGTAATGGTCCAGATCCCCAAAGCAGGCCTTACCCGCACCCGGCCTCCAGGGAGCTACCCTGGACGTAAAGGTCAACTCGGCAGCCAGGTCATCTATCGCGACCTGCAGGTGGTAGCTGTGCAGGTCGCCCCGCACCCAATTTGCGCCTATCCGAACATCAGGGCTTTCCTTCGCAAATGAGAATTGAGAGGCGGGACTGGCGGAAACCCGGATAGTCTTCTCACCATTGGGGCGGGTGATGGTCAAGGAGACCTGCGGATCGGCGGGGCCTTTCCAGACCAGGATCGGTTTGGTATAGAAGACGATCACGGCCGTGGACCCATCCTCAAAGTGAGTGTCAAAGTACCACCACTCGAAACCGGGGGCATCGATCTCGGTCCGCAGGCCATCCTCCCAGAGAGCGACCTGATCGGCAAGACCGTCGTGGGCCAGCCATTCGGGAGTGGGATCTAACAGGACGTTTTTCCTGGTTTTCATGTTATTTATTTATCTAGATTATTGAGATACACAGCAACGACCTAACCTGTCCCTATTTTATCCCGATCAGTTCTATTATGTCAGCAGGTAGAATTCCTGACACCCCTGAGCGAAGAACTGCTTTGGTTAGGTATATCACAAGACCTGGGGGTTTTCACAGAAGATAGGAAGATAAAAAAACAGCCTCACCAGAAAATAGTGAGGCTGATCGCCAGGTGAGTACCCCGGGCGGGAGTCGAACCCACAACCTAGGCTTTAGGAGAGCCTCGCTCTATCCTATTGAGCTACCGGGGTCTGTGCGGGAAAATTATAGCATTCGTTCAATCGGCAGACAAGGAAGGTCGCTTCTCTCCAGACCGGATACGCCTTCGGCGCGACCGGGATAGGAGACCGGGGACCGGAGACGGAAGACCGGTTTTGCGACTGGGGGACTCGGTGACCTGGGGACGAGGGGACTCGGTGACCTGGGGACGGGGGGATGCGGTGATCTGGGGACGAGGGGATGCGGTGATCTGGGGACGAGGGGACATGGAGCTTATCTCGATTAAAACGTGGGACCCGCGACCGGGACAAACGAATTGTCATTGCGAGGAGCTGTATTAATCCAGCGATGTGGCAATCTCCTGAATGGGGGATTGCTTCGCTACGCTCGCAATGACATCCCATTTTCCGATCATCTCCGCAACTTTTCTCACCCCATCCCTGTACTACAATATAGACATGGTTGTCCACGGGGAGCAGGCGCTGCTGATGCGGGTTCAAAAAGGGGACCTGGATGCTTACGGCACCATCATCCAGGAGTACCAGACCTCAGTATTTAACGTCTGCCTGCGGATCCTGGGGAATCAGCAGGAAGCCGAGGATCTGGCCCAGGAAGCCTTTCTGCGGGCTTACCGGAACATCTCCCACTATGACCCCCGGCGCCATTTTGGCCCCTGGATGCGGGTCCTGGCTGCCAACCTGTGCTACAACCATCTCAAAAAGGCCCGCCTGGAAGGGACTCCGCTGGAAGAGGAACGGCACCGGCTGCCTGACAGCAGCCAGCAGGATCCCGAGGCTCTGCTGGAGCTCGCCCAGGAACACCAGGGTCTGTACCGCAAGATCTGGCAGCTGCCAGAAAACCAGCGGGTAGCCCTGGAGCTGCGCCACTTCCAGGGTCTGTCTTATCAGGAAATGGCCGCTGCCCTGAAGCTGCCGCTGAACACTGTACGCAGCCATCTCTACCGGGCCCGCCGCAAGCTGGCGGAACTGCTGGAGGAGGAAAATCATGACTGAAAAATCCGCTCATCTCACCGAAGACCAGCTCCAAGCTTATTTCGATGGCGCCCTGGATCCCGGAGCCGCCCGGAACGTCCAGGCCCATCTCGCCAGCTGCCCGACCTGCCAGGAGGCGTTTTCCCGCCTGGAGAGCCTCGCATTCCAGCTGGAAAACCTGCCCGAGTTTGATCTCACCCGGGAATTAGCGGAGCCGGTGATCTCCCGGCTGCGGGTTGAGAGGTCCCTCTCCCCGGGCATCACCTGGACGCTGATCATCGAGGCTCTGGCCGCCGGCACAGCACTCGGGCTGCTGATACCTGCCATCCGGTCAGCCGGCTGGCTTTCCGGGCTGCTCCCCTCCCAGCAGGCACTCCAGGCTACCCTGAACATTTACCTGACCCAGCTGGCCAGCAGCTGGTTGGTGTGGTGGGCCGGGCTGCGGCTGCAGATCAGCCACCTCAGCCAGGGATTGCTGGCTGAGGCCAGCCAGCTTCCGGTCCCGATCTCCCCCTGGATTTTGATCGCGGCCGCTGGCGGGTTGGGAATCCTGATCAATTATCTCCTGCTGGGGCGCCAGACTGTCTCCGGCCGGAATCTCAAAAGACGCTAATTATCACAGGAGGACCTTATGCAAACCTTAGCCATCATCCTGCTCTCCATTCTCTCCCTGTTTGCCCTGGCGGCCAGCTTCCTGCTGATGAGGGGGCTGTTCCCGGCCAAGGTAGAGCTTGTGCGCCAAACACTCGAAAACCACTGGAAGCGCTCCTTCTGGATCGGCTTGCTGAACACAGTGCTGATCACGGTCTTTGTGATCGGGCTGAGTTCTCTGGGCCAGGGTGTTCCGGTATTCTTCATCCTGGCTTTTGTGATTTACGGGGCGTTCCTGATCGGGCTGCTGTTCGGTCTAACGGCTCTGGTAACCCTGCTGGGGGAACGCCTCTATCCTGACCTGATCCCCACCAGGAGGGAGATCCGCGCCGGAGCAATCACCCTGCTGGCCAGCCTGCTCCCGGCAGTGGGCTGGTTCCTGCTCTTCCCCTACCTCATCAGCCTCGGCGTCGGAGCGGTAGTGATCACTCTTTTCAAAAAGAAAAACCAAAAAATGATCACAGAGGAAACCGCAGACTAGCTCCAATATCCCGAAGATCCCCTAATCAAAAGCTGCTCCTGAGATAGGAGCAGCTTCTTTTTTCTTTGCGATCTAAACTATTATGGGGGAAATAGGTTGAATTTAGCGCGCGATCTCCCGCAGGGAGGTCAGCAGAGCTTCCACTGAGGGCCTGTCGGTAGGGTCGTGGCTGATGTACGCCAGGCGGATGATCCCGTTCGCGTCCACAATGTAGTCCCCGCCCAGCTGGGCGGAATCTCCCTGGATGCCGCGCCATTTGCGCCCTGCGCTGAGCAGACGCATGTAGGCCCAGATGGTCTTCAAGCCCCAGCTGCGCCACAGGGAGCGCTCCATCCCATAAATTTGATAGACAGTGCGATCAGGGTCCAGCAAGAACGGGAATGAGGAGCAGGTTTCCTTTAACCAGGCCTGGGCGGACGGAAAGGTCCCGAAGGAAATGACCATCACCCGGGTATTGAGTTCCTGCAGACTTTCAGCTTCCTGGCACAACTGTGCCACATGCTCACGGCAGGGCAGTCAACCGAGATGGCGCAGAAACACCAGCAGGACATTGTGCCCGGCAGACAGGTTCTCCTGCAGGGAAAAAAGGTTTCCATCTATATCCGGAAGTGAAAAATCCGGGGCAGGATCAGTGACTTTCAATTTCATCTAAACACCTCTATCGACAACAAATAAACACATCAAACCTCAAGTTCCTGATTAGCATGCTCGATCACTTGAGCAACAACTTCCGGTAGCTTTTCAGGATCATCGACAAGTTGGGACTCCGGAAGCAAACCTGCCTCATGTAAACGTTCTTTTGTAAATGGAGTGCTGACCCCCACAACGCTCATCCCGGCCTCCAACGCTGCCCTGACCCCCGTGGGAGAATCCTCTATCACCAGACACTCAGCGGGCGCCACTCCCAGTTCACTCGCCACCAGCAGATAGATCTCCGGATTTGGCTTCCCTTTTTCTACATCATCCCGGCTGGCAACAAACCCAAATATCCCGGAAAGCTCGAGCGCATCCAGGACGCGGCTCACCTGGGTGCAGCCGGACATCGTCGCCAGGCCAACTTTACAATCGGCGTTTCGCGCTGCCCGCAGCAGGTCCATGGTATGCGGCCATTGAGCGGATCGGATAATTTCGGGGTCGTCCAGCATTCGCCGGTAGAGCTTCAACCTCACCTGGACATAGGCCTGCCAGGGAGTGTCCACGGCGAACTCGGCCATCCGGTCCCGGGCATTGCCGGTCAGATCAAACCTTTCCAGCAGGGAAATCGCTACCTCCCGGCGAGAGAGGCCCACGACGTCCTTGAAGGCTTCGATCACATCGCTTTCAGCTATTTCGAAGGGGCATAATTCCATGGCTGCCCGGGCATACGACAAAGCCTTGAGCCGCTCAGTCTGCACCAGGGTCCCGTCCAGGTCAAAGATAACCGCCCGAATCATATCACTTACTCAGGATCTTTATGTTCTCTAGCACAGCGGTCCCCAGGTCGAATCGGATCACCTGCCGGCCCGCATCGATCAGGGCCCGGGCGTCGCCCAGGGCCTGGGCTTCTTTCAACACCCCGAAACTCATGGCGGATTCCTGCCTGCCTGCTTCATCCGGGATGGGAAGATCGCTTTCCGTGCCGGACACCAGCTGAACAAAGATCCCATTTCCGCTGTCGCCTTTGTGCAGCTGGCCGGTGGAATGCAAGAATCGCGGCCCGTATCCCAGCGTGATCGCTGCCTGGTAGTAATCCCGCAATTTCATTCGCAAACTCTGCAGCGCGGATTCGACATCAGGGGTGGGGTAAAGGTAGGCCTGCAGAGCAATATATCTGCCCGGGGAAAACGAATTGTCCAGAAATGAGTTCAGCTCTTTCGCGGACAGGTGTGCAAATTCCCCGGCAGGGAGAGCTCCCTTCTCCATATAACGGGCCACCATCTCCCGGGCAAGGATCTTGGCGGACTCGACGTTGGGCTGATTGAAGGGATTAATGCCCAACCGGTAGCCTGCCAGAGCTGTGGCCATTTCCCAGATGAAGAACTGAGCCCCGAGATCGTATTTGTCCTCAAGGTTCAGCCGGATAACCGGATAGCCAGCCCTGGTCAGCTCCTGGACAGGGGAATCATGGGTATCATCATCGGCCAAACGCAGATAGACAAAAAAGCGATCCTTCCCATATATAGCTGGGTTTCCCGGCGGTTCCCCCACCACAGGCAGGATTCCAGTGCCTTCCTTACCGGTGGATTCAGCGATGAGCTGCTCCACCCAATTCCCAAAACTGCTGATCCCAGGGGAGATGATCAGAGTCAGCTTATCCTTCACAGGAACTCCCTGCCCGCCTTTGGCTAATTCGCCCAGGATGGCCCCGAGCTGAGCGGCAGGATTTTTCCCTTCCAGAAGACCGGAGCTATTTTCGCAAGCGCTCCGGGCTGTCAGAGCCCGCTTGAGAAGGGACTTCAGATCCACACCCAGCAAGGCTGCAGATACCAGCCCGAAATAGGACAGGGCTGAGTAGCGTCCGCCGATGTTTGGATCGTTGAGGAACGTTTCCCGGAACTGATGGGATTTAGCGATTACCTCCAGATTGCTGCCCGGATCGGTGATAGCCAGAAAATGATCTCCGGCACTCTCTTCTCCGACCTGCTGAGCTACCTGGTTGTAGAAAAATTTGAAGAACGACAGGGTCTCCGTTGTGCCGCCCGATTTGGTGGCTACTATAAAGAGGGTTTTAGATAGATCCAGCTCCGCGGTGGCTGCCCGCACAGCAGAAGGGTCGGTGCTGTCCAGCACCGATAGATCCAGGCGCCGAGGGCCGACTCCAAATGTTTCCCGAAAGACCTCAGGAGCCAGGCTGGAACCGCCCATGCCCAGCAGCCGGGCGTGGGTATATCCTGCTGAGTACAGCTCATCAGCCAGACTCTCCAGTCGGGGAATCTCGGCCAGCATCTTTTCCGGGATGTTGAGCCAACCCAGTCGATTGGAAATCTCATCCGGTTCGGGTTTCCAGACTGTGTGGTCCTGGGACCAGATCCGGCCGATGATCTGATCGGCTTCCATCTCATCCAGGGCACTATTAACCAGATCCTGATATTCACCCAGACTGGCAGACAATCTATCTTTATCGTTCATATCTTATTCCCGTTATCCTCAAAGACATAAATTCAGACATGTTCTTTTGTTCCGTTATCGCTCAATTATATATCCCGGACCGGAATCCTGTTCCAGATCAAGGAGGATTTCCTGACCGCCAAACCCATCGACAATGTCATGGGCGCGAACGAGAAGTTCATTAACGCCGTCCGGGACGACAATCCCAGCCTGACCCCGCGTAAACGGCTGTTCATCGACATGAGGGTGAAGTAATAAGCGGGTGAAGGGATCCGCGGGATTCAGTTTAAGCACCACCCCATCGGGAGCAACCACATCCCAGCCATCGGCATAATCATCCCAGCCGGTATCAGGATGCTTCACCGTGACGTAAAAGGTCCAAGTGCCGTTGGCTTCCCGGACCGCCCTCACCTGGATGACATCAGCATTTGCCTGCCTGGGGGTCGGCTCTTCAAGAAGGGCTGAACTATCCGGGGTCGGGGATGACGGGATCTGGCTTTCCTCCCCTGGTTGGGAATCAGTGGCTTTGATCTGTGAATGCCCCCCGGAAGCCTCCACCGGGGGAGAAGGAATGTTCCCCCCACAGCCGGCTAACAGGGAAACGATCAAGATGGTGAATAGTTTGCTTGACTTTACCATAGAGAATAACCCTCTCCTCTTAGATAAACCGGCTGGCGAAATACTTACCGATCTGGATTTCAGGGAGCCAACAGCCCCGGACCTATATCCCGCTTAACGACCACAGCCCTGCTTTACCTCATGGGTCGCTCAAATACATACCACCCGTACAGGGCTCATGGAATATTCGATCGTTCTAGTTCCAGTTCAACTGGCTCCGTTTACCCCAGTAAATTTCGGCGGGTTCCACAAGCGCATCTGACAGCTCTCTCAGAGAATCATCCAGCTTGAGGTCCAGGGCCGATAAATTGGAGCGCAAATGATCCAGTGAAGCCGCCCCGCTCAGGACCACATCGGTAAAAGGCTGCTGGAGGGCCAGACCCAGAGCCAGGGCGTCCACCGTGGTATGATGCTTCTCTGCCACCCTTTTCAGGAAAGCCATCTGCACCTGAAAGGAAGGCGAATTATTGCGGGGGGTCAAACGCCCGTTGGCGAGGGCTTCTTTAATGATGACGCCCAGACCTGCCTGATGAGCTCCCTGCAAAGCGGCCGCCGCCGATCCCTCCAGTAAATTCCAGGTAGCCTGGACTGAAGAGAACAGCGGCTCTCCCCCAAGCCTGAGGTCCAGAGCCCGCCAGATGACCTCTGCCTGCTGAGGGCCGCTGACTGAGAAGCCGATTGCCAACCCAGCGTCGCGATATCGGGCCAGTTCAGACAGCACAGCCTGGTTGGACAACACCTTGCTCTCCAAGGTGGCTGAATGGATCTGGTAAAGTTTCAGATAGCCCCCTAACAAATCCCGGCTTTCCTTGATCTGCCGCTGCAACACTTCCAGCGAATGCTCTTTGATCTCGTGTTTTTGGCCCTCCGCCAGGGCAACCTGCCAACCAGCAGTATAAGTGTAGCCCCATTTAGAACCAACGGCGATCTCATTCTGATCGATATCCCGCTTTGTGAGCCAGGAACCAAGAAAAGCTTCTGCGCACCCATAGGATCGGGCCGCATCGAAATAGCGAATCCCGGCCTCCCAGGCGACATCCAGAACCGCGTGGGCGTGCTTTTCCATGCTGGCGACACTGTATTTTCCCTTCAGGTCTTCAGCATGTCCCAGATTAATGTAGCCCGGACGCCCCAGCGCTGCCAGCCCCAGGCCAAGGGGTGTCACTGAAAAACTATTATTTCCAAATCTGTGCTTTGCTAAATTCTCTTTCATTGTTTCCTGCTGCTTATTATCACATCCCAGGGGTACTCCGGTCAACAGGGAGTGAACGTGAACGTTCGCCGGGAGGGGTTTTCAGCAGATCTGTGACCACTTGATCCCGCAGCCCAAAGCTCCCGGCCAGGCCTAATTGGCAAAGCTGTTCAGAGCCACCCTCGTCTGCCTGCAACTTTTACCGGCTTTTCCCTGTATTACCAATTAGATAACATGGGACCTGGAAACTATCATCTTCCGGACCGCTAATTAATGAGGAGATCTTGCGATGGCTGATATTTATGCGATATTCGGGACCTTGATCGCTTTAGGAATCACCTATCCCGCACTGCTGGCCGCCTGGTGGCTGTTGTTCCCCGAGCGGGTAGAGAACGCCCGGACCCATATTACCGAAAAACCCGGCCGCAGTTTGGGCCTGGGCCTGTTAGGAGGACTGGTCGCGGCCTTCCCGGCCGCTATCCTGTTCTCCCTCCCGACACAGTTCAGTAAAGTCCTGGCCTGGATCTGGCTGGTGCTGGTGCTGGGCGCCGCCAGTCTGGGCGCGGCTGGCATTGCCGCCGAACTGGGCCTGCGCCTCAACTGGAAGAACGATGGGGCTTTCCTGTCTGTCGGAGCCTTCCTGCGAGGAGCTTTGATCTGGGAACTGGCCGCTGCGTTTCCTGTAATTGGCTGGCTGCTGGTCATCCCCCTGGGAACTCTGATCTCCCTGGGCGGCCTGGCAGGCTCCCTCTTCCGGAAAAGAACACCCCCAGAAGAAAACTGACCGATGGACGTTTCCCGCCGTGAATTCCTGAAAGTGGTCGGTATCCTGGCCGCGGGAGTCGGGGCTGCCGCAGGCTGTGCGCCTCTGGCAAGCTACCTCCCGGGTGAACATCCCGTTTTTCCGGATCCCTCCCAGCTCTCCTCAACGGATTGGCTGGCGTTGAATCGGATCAGCTTTGGTCCCCGGAGCTCCGAGCTGCAGCGCCTGTCCAGGATCGGCCTGGGTGCCTATCTGGAAGAACAGCTCAGCCCGGAGTCGATAGATGACAGGCGTACCGACCTGCTGCTGAGTCGTTTTGAGGTGCTGGAAATGGACGCCGGCCAGCTCAGGGATCGGGGAGACAAGCTCTTTGACAACTACGATCCCGCTCTGGTGCTGAATGATTTTCGGCAGGCCACCACCCTGCGGCAGGTATACAGCCAGCGGCAGTTGTTTGAGGTCATGGTGGAATTCTGGACCAATCACTTCAACATCTCCATCCAGAAAGGAGACTGCTGGTTCCTCAAAGTCGTTGATGATCGGGAGGTGATCCGCTCTCATGCCCTGGGTAACTTCCGGTCTCTGTTGGGTGCGTCAGCCCATTCCCCGGCCATGCTGGTTTATCTGGACAACCAGGAAAACCACCGCGACGCACCCAACGAAAACTACGCCCGGGAGCTGTTAGAGCTGCACACCCTGGGGGTGGACGGGGGCTACAGCCAGAAGGATGTCATGGCCCTGGCCCGCTGCCTGACCGGCTGGAGGGTGAAAGAACATTTCTGGCGCGGGGAGCTGAAATTCGATCCTGACGATCATGCTCCAGGCACCAAGCAGGTACTGGGTACATCCATCCTGCCCTCCGGGCGGGATGAGGTCGAACGCGTTCTGGATCTGCTGGCATCCCATCCAGCCACAGCCAGACACATCGCCACCAAATTAGCTCGCCTGTTCCTGGCTGATCAACCGCCAGCCTCGATTATTGAAAAAGCCAGCCGGGCCTTCCTGGACAGTGGAGGTGAGATCCAGACTGTTCTGCGGGTCATTCTGCTGGACGGACTGCCGCTGATCCAGGAACAGGGTTCCCCTCTCAAATACAAACGGCCGGTCAACTACCTGGTATCAGCCCTGCGGATGACCGGGTCGGACACGAACGGCGGCCCTGCCACCCAGCGCTACTTAAATGAGATGGGGCAGCCCCTTTATGACTGGCCCACACCTGATGGCTACCCTGACAGAGCGACTGCCTGGCAGGGCAATCTGCTACCCCGCTGGCGCTTCGCCCTCAAGCTGGTTCAGAACAGCATCCCGGGCACCAAATTCAACCTCGCGTACTTCCTGGAAGGCGCCCAGAGTGATGATCCCGGGCATTTTATCGAGCGGGCTGCCCGCGGACTGCTGGGAAGGAGCCTGCCGCCCGCGGTGGAGAGGAATCTCCTGCGGACGCTGCAGCCTACCCTTGTCCAAAACCCCCACCAGGCAGCCTTACTGGTCATCGCCGGCCTGCTGGCTTCACCAGCCTTTCAATGGCGCTGAAATTAAAATAGTAAAGGAATCCCTATGAGTACTGTGAAATCCCTCCCTCGAAAACATCAATGGCTGTTCTGGATCATCCTGGCAGCCTTATCTACCTTTTTTGCTGAGGTTTTTTCCGGTTCGGACATGTTCCCCTACTTCTCCGCCTGGGGGCTGCTGGTAGTTGTTCCACTTTACGGCCTGCACATCCTGCTGCTGGGAAGCCTGGTTTTCCGGGCGGATAAACCCCGTTTTGCCAGCCTGGTATTCGCCGGGATGATCTTCGGTCTTTATGAAGCCTACCTGACCAAAGTTCTCTGGGCACCGCCCTGGGGAGATTCGCTGATCATCGCCGGGATAGCTCCTATAGAGACCCTGGTGCTGGTTTTCTGGTGGCATGCCTGGTTTTCCTTCATCATCCCCCTGCTGGTGGCAGAAAAGCTGCTCACCGACTCCACCAGCCTGGGGAAAAGTCTGCCAGGCAAGTTTGGGAATTTCCTTAACAGCTGGACAGGCCTGGCGGTCGTGGTGGTCTTCGGCGGGGTTTTCCAAAGCATTAACTCCCCTTCCCCGGGGCAGTCCCTGCTTTCCGGGCTTTCCACCACCGCGGTGCTGACCGGCCTGGTCCTGCTCTGGAAGCGGCTCACCCGTGATCAGACCTACAGCATGCGGGAGCTGCTGCCGGATAGAGAGCAATTCCGCTGGCTGCTCATTCCCACTGCCATCATGTACCTGGCAATGGGTATCCTGATCCGCCCGGAAGCCTACCCGGGGCTGAGCGGCCATTTGATTATCTGGATCCTTTACGGGGTGGCAGGATATTTGCTCTCTCGCAGCTTGAAAAACCCAGCCCCGGAGATGGAAGAACGCCAGCTTGAAAGCTGGAGCGAAAAAAGATGGCTAGCCCTGGCGGGTATTTTCCCCCTGGCAACCACCGCCAGTGAGCTGCTTCTGCCGGGCATCATTGAACCTCTAATCCTGGTTTTCTGGTTCGGCGGCATTGCCTTTGGAGTGGTGATGTTCTGGAAAGCCCTGGTGATGACATTTCCTAAAAAGGGGCGTGTCCGCCATGCAGAAGCATAACTCTTTGATCCCTGCCCTGGCCCTGCTGGTCCTGGCAGGGATTGCCTGCGCTGGAACCGGAGGTCTGGAGCCCTCTCCGGACCCGGCGACCAGGATAACGATCCCACCCCCGGATGATGTGCGGTCAAGGGGGGAACGGATCCTGGAGCTGGACATCAACACTCCTGAGGAAGGGGATTACGATCAGGTAATTGAGCTCGCCAAGGAGTTGGGGGTTACCTCAGTCCCGCTGTCTGTCTACTGGGATGAAATAGAGACCAGACCGGGGGTCTACAACCCGGATCCAAATTGGCTGGCGATCGCCGACCTGTATTATCCAGTTCAGGGCTTCTCCGTCTCGCTGGTCATCTCAGTGCTAGACACCACAGAGACCCGGCTGCCGGAGGATCTGGAAGGGAAACCCTTCTCTGACCCGGAGCTGCTGACCCGCTTTGAGGGACTGCTGGACTATATCAAGTCACAGCTGGGCAATGTAGAGCTGATCTCCCTGGCAATTGGCAATGAGATCGACGGGGTGCTGGGGAACGATCAGCAAGCCTGGGAGGATTTCCGGGATTTTTACGATTCCGCCTCCGCCTATTCCCATGAGTTATGGCCCGGGCTGCCAGTCAGCACCAAAGTTACCTTTGAGGGCCTGTCAGGGGCCGGTGCTGCAGAAGTAAAAGCCATCTACCAGAAATCAGATGTGGTGATGGTCACCTACTACCCCTTACAAAGCGACTTCAGCGTCAAGGATCCCGCGGTGGTTCTGAAGGATTTCCAGACGCTGGCGGAGATGTTCCCGGATCAGGAGATCCACCTGGCTGAGATCGGTTATCCAACCAGCGCTGAAAACGGTTCCAGTCCGGAGAAGCAGGCCCAATTCATCCACTACCTGTTCCAGGCCTGGGATGAACATGAAGACCAGATCACAGTCCTGTCCTATTCCTGGCTGTCAGATCTTCCCCCAGAAGCTGTCCGGGATTACGAATCCTATTACGGACTGTCCGCTTCCGGGTTCGGGGAATTCTTGCGCACGCTCGGCTTGAGGACCTACCCGGGAAGCGGCGAGGATAAAGCTGGCTACGCTGCCTTCCTGGCGGAGACCAGAGCCCGCGGCTGGTAAGGGCAAAGGAAAAGAAATGATGATTGACCAGAGGTTCCCTGACCCTACCCCTACAAGGGTCTTCCTGCCCCGCCAATATACTTTCCCTGGAAGGCTTTCATTCGCCCCACCTCAGAGCGCTCCCCGGGGAGACACTCTGGTAGTGGTATTCCTGCGCGGAGCAGCTGACGGACTGCACATGGTCATACCCCATGGCGAGGACGCCTACCACCGCCTGCGCCCCAGCCTGGGGCTGCCGCGGCCGGATGATCCCCGCTCCCCTTCTGACCGACGGGTGATCGATCTGGACGGTTTTTTTGGCCTGCACCCGGCCCTGCGGCCGCTGCTGCCGGCCTGGGAACTGGGGAACCTGGCCTTTATCCAGGCCTGCGGCGCCCCGGATGAATCCCGCTCCCATTTCAAAGCCATGGAGCTGATGGAGCGCGGCACCGACCAGGAAAGTGGACCGACGAGCGGATGGATCGGGCGCCACCTGGCTTCTCTGGAGACCGGAAACCTCTCTCCCCTCCGGGCTCTCAGCCTGTCTGAGAGCGTCCCCCGCAGTCTTTACGGACCGGTCCCGGCAGCCGCCCTGCGTTCGATCGCTGACTATCACCTGGGAGATTCAGAAGCCGCCAGGGTTCTCTCAAGCGCCCTGTCCGCGCTCTACAGCGGAGGGGACAGCCTTTCCGTGCAGGGGCAGGAAACCCTGGCCATCCTGGAAACTCTCACAAAACTGGACCTCTCCAGCTATACTTCAAGTGGTTCTCCTTATCCGGAGAGCGATTTCGGTCGGGGGTTAAGCCAGATTGCCATGCTCATCAAAGCGGAAGTGGGATTGGAAACCGCTGCCATTGACCTGGGAGGCTGGGACACCCACTTCGCCCAGGGCCAGCTGGAGGGACAGATGCCCCGCTTGATGGAAGATCTGGCCCACGGCTTGGCGGCATTTCACAGCGACCTGGAAGGGCAGCTGGACAGGATCACCCTGGTAGCAATGACCGAATTCGGCCGGCGGGCATATGAGAACGCCAGCCTGGGAACCGACCACGGCCACGGGGGGCTGATGTTCGTCCTGGGAGGCTCCACGGCTGGAGGCCAGGTGATCGCCCATTGGCCGGGCCTGGAGAAGGAAAACCTGGTCGGTCCCGGCGATCTAGCCGTGACCATCGACTACCGTGATGTACTGAGTGAAATATTAGTAAAACGGCTGAACAACCCTGACCAGGTTCGCATCTTCCCGGATTACGAACCCAAACCGGTGGGAGCGATCAACTGAAGACTGGAAACCGATACCGATCACTGATCACTGATTATTGATCACAATTTGCTACTAACAATTCCCATAACAACCATGGACAAAATAAAACCAATCCTCTCCAGACTGCTCTTCGCCCTGATCTCATCCGCCGCGATGGTGGTCTTCTCAGAAAAGACCTTCTGGTATATCCAGGGGTATGCCATTGTCGAGCTGGTGCTCTTTTACACAATCCCGGTGGCTGCCTGCTTGTGGACAATCGATTATTTCCGGGTTCAGCGCCTTTCCGGGATCGTGCTGGTAGGCGGGCTGTTTGGTTTTCTTGTAGAAGGGGTCCTGACGCCTGTTATCTATGAAGGCGGCCTCTTCGATCCGCTGATGCCGGCCTATTTTGTCGGTTGGCACGGATTATTGAGCTTCGTGTTCGGCTGGTATCTGCTCCACAAATGGCTGATCGAGGGGAACCGGAAGCGCCTGGTCCAGGCCAGCACCCTGTTCGGGACATTCTGGGGGATCTGGTCCCTGAACTACCGGCTGCCGGAAAGCGTCCAGGAATACACAGGCTATGTCCAGGCCGGGGAGTCCTGGCTGCCGGGAGCCTGGCCTGTGCCGGATTTTTTCCTTTTCACCCTGGCCTTCACCGCCCTGCTGATGATCTCCCACTGGCTGCTTGGAAAAGGGGCTTGGCAATCCAAGTTCTCACTCAGGGGATGGGAGCTCGGCATCCTGGTTCTGGCAATGGTTGTGATCTATCTTTCCCAGGCATTCCCTGTCGCACCGCTTGGTTTTCTGAAATTAGCAGGGCTTGCCGTCCTGGTATTCATCCCCCTGAACATCCAGAAAAGGCGCCAGGAAAATCCCTCCCTTCTCGAGAATCTGGATAGCAGACTCCGCTTTCCGGATACTCTGCCCCTGCTGATCATTCCCCTGACAGCCAGTCTTGTATATGGACTGGCAGCTGTGATCCCTCCCCCGGAAGACCTACTGCGGCTGAGCTACTACTCTGTCTACGTCGGCCAAATGCTGGCCGGAGCCGGTTTCTTCATCTGGGCCTGGGTGGATAGTTTGAGAAATCAGCCAACAAGTGTTGATCGCTCGCACAATCCAGTAATCTGAATCGGCCCGTGACTTGCTGAAGAAGAGCAACTTCATTCCCCAATATTCGTATATAATGTCAGGAAAACAGGAGTATCAGCATGTCATTGATTGGAAATATCCTCTGGTTGATCTTTGGCGGTTTAATAGCCGGGTTGGGCTACATTGTCGGTGGGATCCTGCTCTGCGTGACAATAGTGGGCATTCCTTTCGGAGTTCAGGCCATCAAGATCGGTGTCGCCACCTTTGCCCCGTTCGGCAAAGAAATCCACGAGCTTGACAACCCCAACAGCGTCGGCAGGGTGATCTTCAACATGATCTGGATCCTGCTCTTCGGCTGGGAAATAGCCTTTGCTCACCTGATTCATGGGATTCTACTGGCCATCACCATCATCGGTCTACCCTTCGCCAGGCAGCACTTCAAATTGATCCCCCTGGCCCTGCTGCCTTTCGGAAGGGATTTCCAGTAATCAAACGGATCTAGAGAACGCTTCTCCTTGCGCCCCTCAGCTGCAGCTGAGGGGTTAGCTTAAGTTAAAAAATGCGGGCACCCACTGGATGCCCGCATTTTTTATCCTCTATTACCTCAGTCCAGACTGCCTTTGGCGATCGCTTTCTTGACCTCTGAGATCGCCTGGGTGACCTGGATATCGCGGGGGCAGGCGTCGGTGCAGTTGAAGATGGTATGGCAGCGGTAAACGCCGAACTGCTCGTTGAGAATTTCCAACCGCTCGGCCGCGGCCTGGTCCCGGCTGTCAAATATGAACCGGTGGGCGTTAACGATGGCTGAGGGACCCACATATTCCCCATTCGCCCAGAAAGAAGGACAGCTGGTGGTACAGGCAGCACAGAGGATGCACTTGGTGGTGTCATCATAGCGCTCCCGTTCTTCTGGACTCTGCAGGCGCTCCTTTTTAGGAGGGGGATCGTTGTTGACGAAATAGGGCATCACCGAGCGGTAGTGCTCAAAAAAGGGCTCCATGTCGACTACCAGATCTTTTTCAATCGGGAGACCCAGAATTGGCTCAATCACTATCTGGCGGGATTTCAGGTCATGGACCAGCACCTTGCAAGCCAGGCGGTTGACACCATTGATACGGACGGCATCCGAACCACATACCCCATGAGCGCAAGAGCGCCGGAACGCCAGGGTACCATCCTGATTCCCTTTGACCCGCTCCAGCAGATCCAGCACCCGGTCAGTTGGCTCAGCGTCCAGGGTAAAAGTATCATAGTGTTTCTTCCGGCCGTCTTCCGGGTTGTAGCGAAAGATCTTCAGCGTTACCTGCATGGTTATCCCTCCTAATAAGACCGGGCCTTCGGCTGATAATGGGTGATCTTAACTGGTTTGTAAGCCAGCCTGACCCCCTTGTCATCCAACCAGGCCAGAGTGTGCTTAAGCCAGTTCTTGTCATCCCGATCTGGAAAGTCATCCCTGGAATGGGCGCCGCGGCTTTCGGTCCTGGCCAGGGCAGAGGTAGCTGTTACTTCAGCGATGTCCAGCAGATTGCTCAGCTCCCAGGCTTCAACCAGATTCATATTGTATTTGGAGCCGTGGTCATCAACCCGCACATGCTTGAAACGCTCTTTCAATTCGCGGATTTTATCAACCGCCTCCTGCATGCCTTTTTCAACCCGGAACACACCAACATGTTCGGCCATGACAGACTTCATCTCGCTGGCCAGTGTGATCATGTTCTCTTCGCCGCTGGATTCCCTGAGTCTGTTCAGCTGCTGCATGGCAAAAGCTTCCGGGTCAGAAGGTAATTCGGAAAAGGGTTCGCTGGAAGCATATTCAGCGGCCTTTAATCCTGAATATTTGCCAAATACGACCAGGTCCAGCAGGGCATTGGTGCCCAATCGGTTGGCCCCATGCACCGACACACAGGCCACCTCCCCGGCTGCATACAGCCCGGGCAGGACCGTGTTCTGCTCATCGATGACCACCTCACCGAATTTATTGGTGGGAATACCGCCCATAGCATAGTGGGCTGTGGGCTGGACGGGCATGGGCTCTGATACCGGGTTGACCCCGATGTAGGTCTCACAGAAGTCAATGATATCCGGAAGCTTGGCCAGGATATCGCTGGCGGTCACCCGGTAGGGGGTGCCGTCTGGATTCTTCCTGCCGTCAATCTGGGCGTAATGGTTGACAACTTCCGGGGTGACATCCAGATTGATGTATCCTTTGCCGTCGATGCCCCTGCCGGCTTTCATTTCCAGATACATGGCCCGGCTGACCACATCCCGGGAGGCCAGGTCTTTAACATGCGGGGCGTACTTTTCCATGAAGCGCTCCCCTTCACCGTTGATCAGCACCCCGCCCTCTCCCCGCACCCCTTCAGTAATCAGGATTCCCATCCTGTAGATCCCGGTAGGATGGAACTGGTAGAACTCCATGTCCTCGACGGGTATACCTTTTCTCAACGCCAGTGCTACACCATCCCCGGTATAAGCATATGCGTTCGAAGTGGTTTCCCAGACCCGGCCGTGACCGCCCGTGGCGATGACCACAGCCTTGGCATGGAATATATGCATCTCACCGGTAGCGAGTTCGAGAGCTACCACTCCAACGGTCCGGCCTTCATGGATCAACAGATCCAGCACATAGAACTCATCAAAGAACTTGACATTATTCTTGATGCTCTGCTGGAAGAGGGTCTGCAGGATCATATGGCCGGTGCGGTCCGCCGCATAGCAGGCCCGGTGAACTGGCTTGCCGGTCTCATTATTGGTATGACCGCCAAAGGGCCGCTGGGCGATAGTCCCATCCGGGTTGCGGCTGAAGGGCAGGCCCATGTGCTCCAACTCATATACAGCATCCACAGCCTCAGCGGCCATGAAATCAATCGCGTCCTGGTCTCCCAGATAATCGCTGCCCTTGACCGTATCATAAGCATGCCATTCCGGGCGGTCTTCTTCAGTATTGCCCAGCGCTGCGCTGATCCCACCCTGGGCGGCTCCTGTGTGGGAGCGGGTGGGGTAGAGTTTACTGATCACGGCCGTGTCAGCATTCCGGGAGGCATATAAAGCCGCTGTTAAACCCGCCCCTCCTGCGCCGACGACAATTACTTCGAATTGATGTTTTTGCATAGCAGATCTCCTCACAGCCCGGTCAGGAGCCGAGAATGACGTAAATGCCTACCAGCCCGAAAAAGATCCAGAGCAGGAAGATGAAAAATCGCAGGGCAGACTGCCAGAAGCCGGGAGATGTATAATCTTCCAGAACTACCCGCAAACCATTGAACCCATGTGTGGCGGCAAACACAACCACCAGGATCTGCATAACCTGCCAGAATCCATTCGACCACAAGTAAATGTCCGGGATCTCGCTATCCAGGACATGATTGGCGTTGGGGAAGAAGGTCCAGCGCATCAGTGTCCCCAGATCCAGCTGGGTTCTGGCGCCCATCAACAGGCCCAGGGAAACTCCCAGGGCTGCCATCAGGATCAGGGATAGACCTGATATGCGCGTAAAGATCCACATCAGGTATTCCAGGTTCCAGCCGGGTTTTGGCATCACTCTTGATTGCATACCATACTCCTTGACTAATTATCCCGCCAAAAAACGCCGGATCATGATAAATGCTGTCAGGGTATATAAAGGTAGAACCACGAACCACTCCAGCCAGGTGGATTCCTTCTGGTAGCGGACCAACCGGGGCCAGATATCAAGCAGGATGATCCGGAAGCCGTTCACGCCGTGGAAAATAGCGCAGAAGACAATCGCCAGCTGGAAGTAAATCGACTCGTAGATGATGTTGATTGAAATACCCAGATCACTGCCAAGCTGCTGGGTAAGGAAGGAAGCCAACACATGGAGGGAAACGAATATCACGATAGCCAACCCGGAAATGCGGTGCAGAGCCCAGGCTAACATCGGGCCCCCTCCTTTATACTTCGCCCCCGCGAGCAATCTTACTTTGCGGCCCAGCGCCATGGTTCCCTCCTTGGATCTGCTTTTATGCGCTCAGAAAAATCCCGGCGAAGGCCAGGATCACAACTATCTCTTCATTATGTCATTTTATGGCTGAAATATGAAAGTGACATATCTCACAGTTTGTTAGTCAAAGATATCATCAGCCCCCAAACCGGTTCTGGTCTATAATGATTGACAATTGTGCACCAAGTGCCGCTTTTGAAGACTGATTCACGGTGCAAATATTACCAAACCCACATCGGAGTGACCTATGTCATCCAAATATCGCTCACCCGCTATGGACCGGCGAAGCTTTGTCAAGATCATCAGTTCAGCCCTGGGCTCCCTGATGGCTGCCGTGGTCGGCCTGCCTGCGATCCAGTATTTCATCTCCCCCTCGCTGGGTAAGGAGGAAGAGGATGAGTGGATCTCCCTGGGGCCTCTGGAAAACTATCCCCTCGATACCCCAACCCAGTTTAATTTCTCGCTAAATAAAGTAAACGGTTGGGAAAAAAGCAGCCACAGCTACGGGGTCTTTGTCCTCCGGGAAGAAGGCAAGGGAGTGGTTGTCTATTCAGATGTCTGCACCCATCTCAGTTGCCGGCTCAACTGGATCCCGGAAGAGGAAGAATATCTCTGCCCCTGCCATGCGGCCCGCTTTGATAAACACGGGAACTTGATCTCTGGCCCTCCTCCTCGTCCCATGGACCGTTTTGAGACCAAATTAGATGAAGGCCAGTTATTCATTCATCTCAAGGAAGGTTAATATGGCACAGAATGTATACGACTGGCTGGATGAACGTTTGGGTTTACAGGCCATATATGATGCCATCCTGGACCGCGAGGTTCCCAAAGTGAACTGGTGGTTCACCCTGGGCAGCGCCAGCCTTTTTCTGGGGCTGATGCAGGGCATCACTGGGATTTTGCTCTCGGTATATTATGTCCCCACACCAGACCACGCTTATGACAGCATCACCTACATCATGACCGGAGTCAAGTTCGGCTGGCTGATCCTCGGGATACACCATTGGGGCGCATCCCTGTTGATTCTGACTGCCTTCATTCATATGCTGCGGGTGTTCTTTTACGGAGCTTATAAATATCCCCGGGAGGTCACCTGGATCACAGGTGTGATGCTGCTGATCGGGGCTCTGGGAATGGGATTCACCGGGTACCTGCTGCCCTGGAACCAGCGTTCCTACTGGGCAACCACGGTCGGCACCGAAATAGCCGGCTCTGTGCCCGGCATTGGGAATATTATCCTCCGGATCTTACGCGGTGGAACGGATCTGAGCGCATTGACCCTCTCCAGGTTCTTCTCGCTCCACATCTGGATCTTCCCTGCCATACTCCTGGCAGTGGTCCTCACCCACCTGTATCTGGTGATCCGTTTGGGCATATCAAATATCCCGGATGAAGACAGCTGATCCTCACGATGCCCGGATAAGGGCCGTGATTTGAGGAGGGATTCTGTGAAAGAAGAACAGAAAAAAGCCTACAAGCGCAAATACGAACAGGCCAAACGGAAGGGAGTCAAGTTCTGGCCGGATATCATTTACAAGGATCTGCTGGTGTCTTTTGGAATATTTATCCTGCTGGTCGGATTGGCTGCCTTTGTCGGTGTGGCAGTCGAACCCAAAGCCGACCCTAGCGACGCATCCTACGTCCCTCGTCCGGAATGGTATTTCCTATTCCTGTTTGAATTCTTAAAATTCGTGCCGGGGAAGATCGAATGGATCGGGACTTTTGTGCTGCCAGTTCTGGTCATTCTGGTCCTTTTTGCCCTGCCCTTCCTGGACAGAAATCCCCTCCGGCATTGGAAAAACCGTTTGACGGGAATTTCCATCATGGGAGTGGTCGTGCTCGGCATGGTCGGCCTGACAGTGCGCTCGGTCCTGACTACCCCCAAGAAAGAGGAAGCCGTGGCCAGCACGATCCAGGAAAAGTACGCTCTGGGTGAGGATCTGTACAGCGTGAACTGCGTGGAATGCCACGGGCCAGATGGGGAAGGTGGAGTGATCGCCGGCGTGGAAGGGCTGGAAGGAGTGGATCTGAAGTCCATCAGCAGCCGGGACGAGATCTACACCCGCTCGGATGAAACTCTGGCCGCGATCATCGATTATGGCCAGCAAGATCAGGGCATGCCACCTTTCGGCCTGGCCTACGGGGGTGAATTGAAAAAGTCTGAGATCGATGCCCTGGTAATGTATATGCGCTACACCTGGGACGACCGGGTCGAGCTTCCCTCAGACGCGGCCTCGGCAGGAGCGATCCCGGAACTCAGTGCTGAGGAAATTCCATCATACGAGGTTCATATCTCCCGTCTGGCGAAACGCTACTGTATTTCCTGCCACCGCCCGGGCAAGGAGAACAACAATTACCTGATGGGCAGCTATCAGGAAATGCTCACCAGCGGAGACAACGCCGATCACAACCTGATCCCTGGCGATCTGGACAGCTACCTGATCCTGGCTATCAACGGGCAAAGCATCCTGGACGAAAACGGTGAAGAGATCATCCAGCGAATGCCACCCACAAAGATGATGAAGGAAGAATACATCCATATCTTCGAGGTCTGGGTCCTGAATGGCATGCCGGAAACGGCCTCTGACGCGGAAGCCTTGACAGTCCAGGGGCAGGAATAACCTCCCTTCTGGGCTGAGCACCGAGCGCTGTTGCCCAGTCATCCTTAACAAAAAGAGCCTCCCTTCCGGGAGGCTTTTCTTGTTTCTCAAATGCACCACTCTTTTAGGGTGAGGCAAATAGGTTGTTTTCCAGAGTGACCAGCCGGTTAGCCAGCAGCTCCAGATCTGTCTGAACGGAATAGCCATCGTTTTCCAGCTCGATCAGAACCAGTTTGTGGCGCTGGAGCATACTGTCAATGACTTCGGCCTGGTCAGTGTTCACCATACCTTTTAGAGTTTCCAGGGAGGAACCCACTTTATCCAGAGCCAGCCTGGCATCGGCCGTCCGGTCCTGGGCCACAGCCAGAGCAGCCTCCGCTACCCCGGTCCGGGCGGTCAGCAGGGTCAGATAGGTTTCCAGCCGGTTGACCTCTTCTGTCAGGTTGGTGTTCTGCTCTTCAAACTGACTCAAGCGGTCGATTTCTGCTTGCAGAGAGGCTATTTCAGCCGCGTTGTCATCCAGTTCAGCTTTGAGGCTGTCTGTCCGCTGAATTTCCGGCAGATAACGCATCTGAGCATCCAGGTAGAATCCCCCGGCAAAAGCAATCGCAACCACGACCAGCCAGACCAGTAACCGGCGCCAGATCCGGCGCGCTTTGGACAGTCCCTTCTTCGAGGATGACTCCTCTTCTTCCCCGCTTTCCACGACCTCACTCTCGAATGACGATCCGGCTTCTTCCTGGGGGGGGGTCTCCTGTTTCTGAGCATCCAGTTCGGCGTCGCTGATCTTCTGTTCTAAATTGTCTTGAGTATTTTCCTCGTTTGTATCCACCCGATCCTCCTAAATAAACCCTCAATCAGTAAAGCAATTATACCTGATTCCATTCTTATCAAAACCGTCTTCGTCACAGGCCCGGGTCAGGCAGGTAGAAAGCAGAGGAGCTGGCAGTTTTCCAGCTCCTCGACCATTCATCCCTGGAGAGTCAGAAATGGTTTTATTTTGCTTTGATCTTAATGGTTTTTGGCAGCGCCTCTTCCGCAACCGGGACCCGTAATCTCAGGATCCCTTTCTGCAGATTTGCCTCCGATCTCTCCATATCAAGGGGTTTCGGCAGGCGGATGACCCGGCGGAATTCGCCGCGGGGCCGCTCCTTACGCAGGTATCTTACACTCTCGTCAGCCTCTTTGAACTCACCCTGGATGATGATGGTTCTTTCAACAATCTCAATCTCCACATCTTCCGGATCCAGACCAGGCACAATCATCTCAATCACATAGCTATCATCTTCAACGCTGACGTCCAGCGGGATATGGATATCACTCTCAACAGAATCCCAGCGCTGAACCGGGTATCTGCGGAAACGGGCATAGGGCTTGATATACATGGACATTTTGCACTCCTTCAACTAACGCTAAGCTTCCTGTTTGGAACCAATCATACGACCCAACTGTTAGAGGAGCACAAGCAAAATATAAGAGAAAGACAAACCCTTTATTATTGATTCATTAACAGAACCCCCCACCCACCGATTGCTATTCAACACCCAACCCGCATGATCAAATAAGGTGACTGATTTGTATAAGGACTACCCTGAAAGTCTCCCAGGCATTCGCTGGACTTAAAACCCGCTTCGGAAAGCTCATCCAGGTAGGTATACAGGGGGGTGGGATAGTGCTCGGTGGTCACCACCGTCCTCTTAACCTGACCCTCCGGATAAAGCTGGTCATAGATCCATTCCCACTTCAGAGCACTCCCAACAGCCGCAATCCGGCTGCTGACCTGCACAGGAAAACCGGTTGTTGGATGGGAAAAGATCGTTTCCAATTCCAGCTCACTTTCGCCGCCCGTGGCTCGCAGATCGGCCAGCTGCTGCAGAAGGAGGACCGGATTGGGCAGGCTGGCTGCCAGCAGGCCATTCGGTTTGAGCAGGGACTTCACTTTGGAAAAGAGGGCCTTCCTGTTAGCAGGCTGGAAGGTACTTATCGTATTGCAGGGTATCAGTACAGCCCCAAAGCTGAGGTCGCTGTCGTACTCCAGAATGTCTCCTTCAACCAGGGTTGCCCGGGCCTGAATTTCCATGCGGGCAGCATTCAACGATTGTTTTAGGAAGTCCAGCGCCTGTTTGTCTCGGTCCACTCCCACTACCTGACGTCCCCTTTCCAGCAGGGGAAGAGTTACCCGGCCGTGACCACAGCCAATCTCCAGGATGGGGTCCCTATCCTCCGTCAGGGAAGTCCAGAAAGGGATATCCTCCTGATAGGATGCATGGTGGATTTGAACCAGATCGATACCCATAACAAAAGTGCCCGTAATCGAGGGGTCCTTGACTAGCCTTTACAGAAAGATTATACTGCTTTGCAGAAAAGTGCTTGGTTTTCGGGGTGTGGCGCAGTTGGAAGCGCGCCGCGTTTGGGACGCGGAGGTCGACGGTTCAAGTCCGTCCACCCCGACTTTTCATTTAATCGACCAGCCGGCCATTTCGCGTTTGTGCTAAGAAAACTTTTAGGTGGGTTTTCTGGCCCCAGAGGCTGGTATAATCAAAAAAAAGATCATCTCAGGTGTCTTATGAGGACAATAGACCTTTCCAAATATCAGGCTGAAGCGGGTTTAGCCGGGATGTTAAAGAAACTCCAGGGCTCCCTGTCCTACGGATACAGTTGGCAGCAGAGCCGGAAAAGCCAGGAGGAGTTGATTGAAATCCTGGGCGCTGTGCTGGGAAATGAGTGTGTTCTGCTGCGCGACGTGAACATACCCAAGGTACCCAGACCCATTCCGCTGGTCCTGATCACTCCTGCCCAGCTGCTGGTGATCAATCCCAAATCTGTCCAGGGATTTTTCCGGGCAGAGGGAAAACGCTGGGAAGAATTGGGCAGGAACGATGAATACCGACCTGCTCCAGTCAACCTGATCCGGGAAACCTGGCTGTACCAGAAGACCATTGAAGGTTATTTCAAGCAGCATAATTTTTCTGCACCAATGGACCGGGGAGTGATGATCTTCGTTTCTCCGGAAACAGTGGTGGAATCGATCCGACCCCGAGTGCGGGTTGTCCAGGCAGACGGCATCAAGAATTTCGCCAGGGAATTGTCAATTTTAAAACCGGTCTTCAGCGAAAGGGATTTCCGGGCGGCCGTTCAACTGCTGACCAATCCCCGCCTTCCTCTGAAATCCAAACAACCCAAGGTTCCCGCTCCTGATCTGGAGGAGTCCCCCGCTATCCCTGAACCCCTGGCCAAAGTTGACGAAGGCATAACCAAAGTTGCCAGAAAAGCCAACTTCACCCGCAGGGAATGGATCATCGTCGGGCTGCTGTCTGTTCTGCTGATTGTCGTCCTCATCGCCCTCATCGCCCTGATTACCTTCACTCTCTAGAAAAAGAGGAAGGGACCGCGTGCAACAGCCATTTCTCTCCATCATCATTCCCGCCTATAATGAACAAACCCGCCTTCCTGAGACGCTGAAAAGAGTGGCTGATTTTGTCACTGCCCAGGCCTACGCGGTTGAGGTCCTGATCGTCGACAACAACAGCACAGACCGGACGGGGGAGATCATCCAGGAATTTTCAGGACAACACTCCTTCATAACCGGCCTCTTTGAAAGCCAGCCTGGCAAAGGCGCTGCGGTGCGCCGGGGAATGCAGCAGGCCGGGGGTGACTTCCTGTTCATGTGTGATGCTGACCTATCCATGCCCATCGAGGAAGTCAACCGCTTCCTGCCTCCTCAGCTGGAGGGTTTTGAAATCGCCATCGCCTCCCGGGAAGCACCCGGGGCGGTCCGCTACAATGAACCCCATTTCCGGCATCTGGGAGGACGGTTGATGAACTGGCTGATCCAGCTTACGGTCCTGCCGGGTATAAATGACACCCAATGCGGCTTCAAGTGCTTCACAAGGGAGGCCGCGGAAAATCTCTTCAACCTCCAGACTCTGCCGGGCTGGTCCTTTGATATCGAGCTGCTTTATATCGCCCGTCGGCGGGATTACACCATCAAGGAAGTGGCCATCCCCTGGTACTACCACCAGGAGAGCAAGGTTCACGCGCTGCGGGATGCGATTAAGATCCTGCTCGATATTCGAACCATCCGCCGCAATACTGCCCGAGGCCTGTATGCCCCGGAGATTTGACCCCGACCTGATCCCGGATTCGCCCAATTTAGATTTTGAAAGCTCCTTCTGGAAAGCAGGGCTGTCAGCAGTGGCGGGAATTGACGAGGCTGGACGGGGCTGTCTGGCCGGGCCGGTCACCGCAGCCGCGGTGATCTTGCCAGCGAACATGGATATCCTGGAGATCCTGGGAGGAGTCCGGGATTCTAAACAGCTCAGCTCCAGGCAGCGGGAAACCCAACGGGCCATTCTGGAAAAACAAGCCCTGGCCTGGGCCGTTGGCTGGGCTTCCAATCTTGAAATCGACCGCTGGGGGATCCTTCCAGCCACCCGCCTGGCAGCCAGCAGGGCGCTGGAGGGGCTTACTGTCTCCCCGGACCACCTGCTGGTAGATTACCTGGTGCTGCCGGAGGTCTCCCTACCTCAAACCCGGCTGGTCAAGGGAGACGCTCGCTCTCTATCGATCGCTTCAGCCTCGATACTGGCTAAAACCTACCGGGATGCCTGGATGATAAAAAAAGCCGCCCTTTTCCCCGAATACGGCTTTGAGCGGAACAAGGGTTATCTAACCGCCTTTCACCGCGAAGCCCTCCAGATGCACGGCCCCTCTCCCCTGCACCGGACCAGCTTCGCCCCCCTGCGGGAGCGGGCTTGACCCGCAATACAGCCCTGCCCGCAGCCAGGGAGAAGTCCCTTCCCTCCCTTTCACATTATCAGGAAGAACAGCATCTCTGGGGGCGTTCTCATAGTATGATATTTGAGAGTCTATAAAACAGGTCTGATCTGATATGTCTGATAAAGAAATCTTCCCCTTCGCCCCCTGGCCGTCAGTGATCACTCCTGGAAAAACCGGGGGTCTGCTGGATATCAGCGAACCAGCCTGGAACAGCCAGGGCAGCTTGCTGTGGCGGGAAAGGCAATCTTCCCGGGCTTCCATTATGATGGCCAGCTTTCAGGGGGAGCGGATCGAGGATCTGAGCGGGAGTTACAACCCGGGAGGAAGCTTGTTATATGGAGGGGGAGCTTACGACGCCAATGGGGAAAGACTGGTCTTTGTTGACCGGTCTTCCGGTCAGCTGATAACAGCCAGGCTGGACGGGACGGAATTTCAGCCGGTCACAGAAAATCTGGTACAGGCCGCCTCCCCGAAATTATCCCCTGACGGCAGATCCATCCTTGTGGTGCATTCTGATGGAGAGAACGATGCCTTATGGCTGGTTAAGCTGGACGGGGAAGAGCCCCCCCTCCCCCTGGTGGAAGGGGCCGATTTTTATAACTATCCCCGCTGGCATCCAGATGGGAACCAGCTGGCCTGGATGAGCTGGGACCACCCTCACATGCCCTGGGACACCAGCGAGATCTGGCTGGGCAGGCTGGATCAAGGATCAGGAGCTGGTTCCCGGCTGCTCTCCCGGGAGCGGATCGCCGGAGGGGAAGGCATCTCCGTCCTGCAGCCGGAATTCTCTCCGGATGGCAAATGGCTGGCATATCTGTCCGATCAAAGCGGCTGGTGGCAGCTGCACCTTTACGAACTTGACCATCACACCCACACCAGGCTGACCAGCGCTCCAGCCGAGGGTGCCCTTCCTCCCTGGCTGCAGGACCGGGAGGCTTTTGGGTTCAGCCCGGACAGCCAGCGGATCTATTTCCTCCGCAACCAGGACGGCTTCCGCTCCCTGTGGGCCTGGAATCTGGCGACCGGAAAAGAAGCCAGGATCGATCTGGACGAAACCTACACCTGGCTGGATTGGCTGGCAGTCTCCCCGCTCGAAGACCGTCTGGCAGCAGTCGCCTCTGCCAGCGACATCCCTCCCCGGCTGATCACCATCAGCCCGGAAGGAAAGACGGCTGTGATCCTCCAGGCCAATCCCGAAGCCCTGCCCCGGGAGCTGTTTTCACGGCCTCAACCTCTATCCTGGTCCAGCGCGGAGGGAATTACGGCTCACGGCCTCTTTTATCAACCCCACCACCCGCGATTCCAGGGCAGTGAAAAGCCACCTCTTCTGGTGATCATCCACTCCGGACCCACCCGTCAGAAATTTGCTGAGTTCCAGCCCCGGACTCAATATTTCACCAGCCGGGGATATGCTGTCCTGGAGGTGAACTACCGGGGAAGCAGCGGCTACGGGCGGGCTTACCGTCAGGCGCTGAAGGGGTTGTGGGGAGTGGCGGACGTAGAGGACTGCCTGAGCGGCGCCCATTACACAGCAGAGCGCGGATGGGCTGACCGGAAAAATATCTTCCTGCTGGGGAGCAGCTCCGGGGGGCTGACGGTTTTCCAGGCACTGCTCAGATTCCCGGGACTGTTCCGGGCTGGGGTCGCCCTTTACCCGGTTGTCAATCATCTGGCTCTCCTGGAGGATCCACCCAAGTTCGAACGCTATTATGCGGACTGGCTGATTGGGCCTTACCCTGAGAGGGAAAAGGACTACCGTGAGCGCTCACCGGTCTTTTTTGCAGACCGCATTCAGGATCCGGTAGCGGTTTTCCAG
>JANTFT010000027.1 GCA_024763275.1 Anaerolineales bacterium
AGCCGCATATTCCACACTGGCCGGCTTTGAGGACGTCCAGCCGGAGTATCTGCTGGCCGCCGGTCAAGCGTTGATCGAGCTGGGAGAACTGGAAACCGGCCTTTCCAGCCTCTCCAAAGCCATTACCATCTGCCAAGCCAATCCTGAGCCCTCCCCTCTTCTTCCCAGAATCTGGTCCTGCCAGGCGGCCGCCTATGCCATGGTGGATGAACATCAAAAAGCCCTTGAGCTGCTGGATCAGGCGATCAGTGCCGAGCTGAATGAGCCCGAATGGCGGATTCAGAAAGCTGACCTGCTGATTAAGAGCGGAAGGAATCAGGCAGCAATCGCCAGCCTGGAAAACGCTCTCGACCTGGCTCCGGAAGAACCGGCACTGCACGCTAAATTAGCCCGGGTCCAGCGCAAAACCGGGGCACTCGAAGAAGCCTTCTTCCACGCCCAGGAAGCTCTGGCTGGTATTCAGTCCCAGGCCAGCCCTGGCCCTGAAGCGGATTCGGCCCTGGCGCTAGCTGCCGATCTGGCGCTGGCTACCCTGCGAAGTGATGTCGCGGCAGAACTGCTGAACAGCCTTGCCCTTGATGAACCCGCCCCCAGCGAACCCCTCTCAGAAGGAAAGGTTAACTCACTCTGCCTGGCAGCTGAACTCGCCCTGGATCAGGGTGAAGAGGTCAAGGCAGCTGAAATCAGCAACCAGCTGGTTTCTCTGCATGCCGGTCACCCCCGCGTCGGAGCACTCCAGGCCAGGATATTGAACAGGCAGGGTTTGAGTGCCGAAGCCCGGGACCGCTATTATGAAGCCCTCGAAAATTGGAAGAAGACCCCTCTGGACGAAAGAGCCTTCCCTACAGCTGTGGAGATCGCTCTCGGGAAAACCGCTCTGGAAATTCACAGCTGGGATGAAGGGGCCGCTCACCTGCAGCACGCTGTTGATAGCTCCCCCAAAGAGAAGCGGGCCCTGTATGAACTGGCCCGGGGATATATCCAGCTGGCAGAAACCAGGCGCTTCTTTGAGACCTTCAAAGCGATCCACCATGCGCCCGGCCCTATCAGCCTTTCCAGTGATGTCTTCAAAAGTTTCCAGGCCTGCCAGAAAGCTCTCCAATCTCTGGATACCGATCCACGTTTGACGGAGAGATTGGGCGCCCGGGGAGATGCTGTCTTCTCACCCAGCCAGGAAAGCGCTGAAAAGCTGCAGGCTGTAGCAGAAACCCCGGCGGAACTGGCGGCTGTCATCGCTACCTTTCGTCACAGCAGGCAAAAGGTGTTTGCTTCTCAGGCAGCCAGCGCTGCCCTGTCCCAAATCGGACAGGACCCCCGCCTGGACGCTCAGGTGAGTCTGGCATTGTTGAAAATCCAACCGGATGATGCTTTCAAAGCCGCCTCCTCTGCTCTGGAATCCAGCAAACGCTTATCTCTGAGCCAGCTCCCGATCTACTATGTCCTGCTCGCCCAGGCCGCTCAAGGAGTCGATGACCCCCTCAGCGCCCAGGATGCCATCGAGAAAGCGCTCCAGATCTGGGATGAGGAGCCCCGTTGGTATGCCCTGGCAGCCGAGATCACTCCCCACTACTCCCAGGCAGTTGAATATTACCGTCAGGCTATTGAGCTGGAACCGGAATATACCGGCCATTATCTGGCTCTGGGGAAGATCCACCTGGATGCCAAACAAACCCTGGCCGCGGTCAAATGTTTTGAAAAAGCGCTGGAAATCAACCCAGACCTGGTTGACGGCTGGATCCAGCGGGCGCTGGCCAAACGGGCCCAGCAGCGGATGCCAGAAGCACTGGCAAGCATCAATCAAGCCCTCGTCCTGGCCCCGGAACACAAGGAGGCCCGCAAGACAGCAGCCCTGCTCAATTTTGAGAACGGCAAATACCGGGAATCCGAGAAACATCTGGTTGCTCTCTTAGGCCAGGAGCCCAATGATACCGAAGTGCTGGCCTTGTTTGCCCGCACACTGACTGCCCAGAAACAGGGAGACCAGGCTTTGCGGGTGATCGATAAAGCCATTGCCCTCGAGGAGGATTCCCTGGATTTGAAATTAGAGCGGGCCGCGATGATCAAGCACATAGAAGGGCCGCACGCCGCAGTGGATGAGCTGAGAATCATCGGCAGCAGCTATCCCGACCAGTATCCGCTGATCATCGATCTGGTCACCACCCTGGCTGAAGCAGGAGAAATGGACGAGGCTATCCGAACAGCACTGGAAGCGCTCGGGAATGAAGAGATTGGCCATTCTAAGGAGCAGAAAGCCCACCTCTACCTGATCACAGGCAAACTACTGCGCAACAACGGCCAGCTGGATCAGGCAGTTCACCACCTCTATCAGGCTAAGAAGCTGGTTGAGCCCAATTATGAAGCCGTTCTTGAATTGGGACGGGTGCATTTCGACCGCAGACAGTACGACATGGCTCTCAGCAAAATCCAGGAAGCCATAGAGATCGAACCCGGAGAAGCGGAAGGCTACTACCAGGCCGGCCGTGTGCTCAAAGAGCTCAGACAGTATGGCCAAGCAGAGAAAATGCTCCGGAAAGCCAGCAAGCTGGCTCCCAATGACCTCAAGATTCACCGCCAGCTGGGAGTTCTGGTGACCCTGAACCTGGTCCACGGTGAACCAAAACAGGGAGTGCCGGCCTGAAAAGCAATAATATGACCAGAACCAAGCGGCCCCAAACCCTCCAATTAGGCGGATGACAAGCTTATGACACAGAAATCATTTTCCCTCCCCCGACCAGGGGAACCTTGGAAGAGAAGCCAGCTGATAGACCTCCTGGGCATCGCTGCCACTGTCGACGAACACAGCTTCATCAGGAAATCCGCCCTGGGATGGCTGGCGGTTTACCCAGGTGATCTGCCGGTGGGGCTAATTCATGCCCAGGCTGTTTTCAGAACTCTCAAGACCGGGCAGGCCGCTGAGCTGTTAGACAAGATCTGTCAGGTCGACCCAGCCTACGCCGAGGCTCAACAGGTACGCTTTGAGGTCAACTCCCAGGCAGGAGAGATGGAAACAGCCGCTGGGGAGCTGTACGCGCTGGCCCCCAACCAGAGAATATTCCGCGACCCGGAGGTCAAGAAGGCGCTGCCAGCCTGGGCCGATCCGCTGGCCAAGCTGCGGTCTAAACTCATCAAAGGGGAACTTAAGGACGCAGCCCAGTTCCTTCCCAATTTACTGGGTAAGGACCCCGACTGCCCCTTGGCAGCTGTATCCCACCTGGAGCTGCTGGCAGCTGATTCGGATACACCGGATCTGGCGCTGCGGCAAATGGCAGAACACTATCACGCCAAATACCCGGAAACCCTTCTACCACTGTTGATCCTGGCAGATGCGCTGATCAAAGGTGGGCAGAGCAGCAAAGGGGTTGGCATGATTCACAGGGCAGCCTCCCAGGATGTGAGCGGGCAGGTAGCCCGCAGGCTGTGGGGGAACAACCACCCCTACCGTAATCTCTGGCCCAATGATCTGGTGGCCTTCCTGGACATTCGCCTGCCAGCCGCAGTCAGCGGTGCCCTGGGATGGAACCAGCTTCCCGCAGGCATCCCCGATCGGGGAGACAACGGGAAGGAGTTTTACAGCTACAGTGAGACAGTCGAATCCAAGGATCTGAACTCACCTGAAAGACTGATCGAGATTGACGATGATCTGAATGTAGCTGACAGCCCTAAGGGAAGCCGGTCCACTGGCAAGTTCCCCATGTACATTGTCCTTTCCTCCCGCAAAGGATTGGAGAAGAAATACGGTCCGGAAACCGCAGCCATTATCATCGAGGAAATGAAGAAGACTACCTATGCGGTACGCTTGAAACCCGGCTGGGGAGCTATGATGGTGTTGGCGGATGATCCCTCCAGCATGGCGAATTTTGGGCTGAAACCAACTGTCGGAGACGATCCCTGGGCTCTGAAATTAGCCCTGGTTGACCTGGAAAGGGTGCTGAACACCAAAGGGTTGATGATCGGCGCTCTGCTGATCGTAGGCGGTCCAGAGGTGGTTCCATACCACAGGCTGCCCAATCCGGTAGCTGACATCGACCCGGAAGTGCCCTCTGACAATCCCTACAGCACCCTGGATGAGAATTATTTCATTCCCGAGTGGCCAGTAGGACGGGTGCCAGGCGGAGCAGGAAGTGATCCCGGGCTGCTGCTGGATATCCTCCGCCACATTTCAGAGCATCATATGGGGAAGAACGAGGGACGGAAATCCCTCTGGGAGCTGTTCCTCGAATGGCTGACAAAACTTTTCTCAGGAACCGTCAAACAGAACCAGAGCTTCGGCTACGTTGCGGAAGCCTGGAAATCCGCTGGCCAGGATGTCTTTAAGATCATCCGCGAACACGGTGATCTGGTCACCTCCCCTCCGTACGGCAAGGAGACAGAGATCCCTGTTCCCGTTACCCGCTACGGGTACTTCAACCTGCACGGGGTGGAAGATGCACCTGACTGGTACGGCCAGAAAGATTTCACGATTGGCAGTCCCGGTCCGGATTATCCGGTCGCTCTGCGCCCCCAGGACATCAACGCCTATGAGGATGCCCCTTTATTTGTTTTCACAGAAGCCTGCTACGGCGCCCATTTGAAAGGCCGGGAAATTGATGATTCGATCTCCCTCAAATACCTCTCGCGCGGATCTTTCGCAGTGGTTGGCTCTTCGGTGACCGCTTATGGATCGGTATCCGCTCCCCTGATCGCCGCTGATCTACTGGCCAGTTATTACTGGAAATTTCTCAGTCAGGGGGTGGCCAGTGGGATTGCCCTCCAAAAGGCCAAAATTGAACTGGCCCGGGAAATGAATTCCCGTCAGGGATACCTGGATGGAGAGGACCAGAAAACGCTGATCTCCTTCCTGCATTTTGGCGATCCGTTAGCGAGCCCCGAGACCGCGGAAAGAAAGAAAGCAAAAACCGTCGTTGTAGAGACTCGCCACACACCCGCCCAGGTAAAAACCGTCTGTGATCGCTCGAACCTGACCACAGACATCCCTTCTGCCACCCTGATGCACGTAAAGCATGTCGTCAAACGCTACCTTCCAGGGATGGAGGACGCAGAAATGATCCTCAGCACGGAAAAGGACGTCTGCAGGGGTGAGGGACATCAATGCGCCACGGCCCGTTTCGGCAACAAAGTGCATCAAGAATCCCTCGGTCAGCGCCATGTGGTGACCCTGAGCAAACAGTATGAAATCCCGAAAATCAGTGGAAAGACCATCCACCGCCAGTACGCCCGGGTGACATTTGACGAATCCGGCAAGCTGGTAAAACTGGCAGTTTCCAGGTAGTGGATCAGCACTCCCACAATCACTCAGTTAAATAATACATCCCGCGGTTCTCCTGTGAAGCCGCGGGATGTCATTTATTCAGAAGGAATCAATCTCTCAGCGGTTCTCCTGGGCAAACTGAGCCGCCTGCTCCTGCCAGGATTTCACAGCACCAGCTGGCAGGTTGTGGCCCCTCATCAGTTGGCTCAACTTTTCGGAATCCATCAATGCCAGCTGTTCAAATGAAAAGATTCCAGCTTGATAGAGCGCTTCTGTCGTTTTTGGGCCCACTCCCTTTAATACCTGAAAATCGTCCTTCTGGATGGGCGTTCGCACAGGGAACGACCGGGGGGTTTCAATTTCCACCGAGGAAGTGCGCTTATAGCTCGGTAGGAAAAACCAGCGCAGGAACCACCAGGCCATCAAGCCCAGCGGAAAGCAAATGAAAACTTTCCAGAACCAACCGGGAATCAGCTTCCCGTTCTTTCCAGCAAAACAAGACACCTTATCCCTCCTTGAAACCAGGTGATTGACAGGTTTAACACCATTATAACATCACCTGCCACTGCCTGAAACGCTCTCCTATCTGTCCTCAGACATCATGATAAAGAGGGGTTTCATGGCAAATTTCTTGTAATGCGGGCGCAGGCGGTCGGTGTTGTAGAAACGCTCCACGTCCACGGTCTTGCTCTTCCCTCCGAGCACTTCGATAGGCAGGTTGTCATACCGTCCGTTCTTGAGGACCACCAGCCGACCATGTACTCCCTCAAGGACCAGATCCAGCGCCAGGTTTCCGTAGGCCATGGGCACAATCGAATCGATTGCATCCGGGCTGCCGCCCCGCACCAAATAAGCCAGCCGCTGATTGACAACGTTGACTTTCTTGCCGTTGTTGTATTTCCCGGAACGATTCTTCAGCTCCATGGATACCAGGTCCCCAATGCCGCCCAGCTTTTTATGACCGTAAGCATCAGCCAAGTTATCTTTATAGATCATCTCCCCCCCTTTAAACATTGCACCTTCTGAAACCAGGACAATGGAATAGCGGCTGGGATTTTTATAACGGTCCTCTGAGAGCAGTTCAGTCAGGCGTTCGATATCGAACTTATATTCCGGGATCACACAGCGGTTGGCCGCTCCCGCCATGGTGGGCAGCATGGCAGTGAAACCCGCATATCTGCCGAACACTTCCAGGACCAGAAAGCGCTCATGGGAGCCGGCGGTGGTCCGGAGGTTGTTAACGATCTCGATGGTGCGGGTGACTGCTGTGCTGAAGCCAATGCAGTAATCCGTCCCGGGCACATCGTTGTCCATGGTTTTGGGAATGGCAACGACCTTAACTCCTTTCTGGTACAGCTCCACAGCGTAGCTGAGGGTGTCATCGCCGCCGATGGGGATCAGGAAGTCGATCCCCAGATAGTCCAGGTTCTTGATCACTTCGGGCGTGAGGTCGTTAACCTCCTGATTGTATTGTTCTTTCAGGTGAACAGGCACATCGTCCCGCTTGACTTTGCTCGGTCTGGTCCGGGAAGTATGTAAAAAGGTTCCGCCGGTCCGGCCCATTTTATTGACCCTGTTTTCCGTTAGAATCTCATAATTGTACTTATTGTCAGCCTTTTTATCGCGGATCATCTCCATGATGCCGGCCCAGCCGCGGCGCAGGCCAATCACCTGATAGCCCTCTCGTAATGCACGGATGGTAACCGCTCGAATAGCCGGGTTGAGTCCGGGAACGTCACCGCCGCCAGTGAGGATACCAATCACACCTTTGGTTTTCTTAACAACTGCCATAGCACTTCCTCCGATCGAATAATTCTCTTTCAAACCACATCAATTATAGACGAGAACCCTTTTTTATGAACCTGAATTTGGTATTCAGGGAAGCTCCGCGATCACCTCACCCATTCCAGTGATATCATATCCAGGCCTTTCAGCTACCGCTGCCCGGAAAGAGTCATCCGCCAGCAGATCAAAGAGAGGAGCCACCAGTTCCGAATCAGCGTACTCCTGGGGGATGATCAGGTCATAGCGCTCCTGGAAAAGGGGAAGAAAGTCCAGCTTCAGGGCATAAGATGCCGCTTCAATGCCCAGAGCGCAATCAGCCCGTCCAGACGCAACCAGAGCTGCCGCAGCCAGATGGGTGTATTCTTCATGCTCGTATCCCCGTACAGCAGCAACCTGGATGCCAGCCTGCTCCAGGTGATAATCCAGCAGCAATCGCGTTCCCGAGCCGCGCTGACGGTTCACGAAACGCAGGTCCTCCCGGGCCAGATCTTCCAGCCCCTGGATTCCTTGGGGGTTTCCGGGTGCCAGAAACAACCCTTGAGTTCGATCTACCAGTTTGACTACACGCAAGGGCATACCGGGGACATACTGCTGGAGGTATGCCAGGTTATATTCCCCGCTGTCCGGATCCAGGAGGTGGGAACCGGCCAGGTGGGTCTCTCCCCGTTTCAATGCCAGGATGCCCCCCAGGCTGCCTACATTCACTGATGCCAGGCGGCGCTGGCGGAGAGCCAGGAACTGCGCCAGCAGATCCAGAGTCAGGTCATGGGATCCGATCGCGAATATCGTGCTTTCCAGCTCAGGGCGGGACCGATACAGCTGCACCGTCACCTCTTCACCCGCATGCAGACCCTGTACACCACGGGGAATGATCACCAGGCCATCAGCCCGTACCAAAGAAGTGATCACACCTGCACCCCTTGACAGCGGGGCCGCCAGGGCTTTTTGCCCCAGATATCCAACTGCAACCCGCAGATATTCATCATCCCCGGCAGGTGAGTTCACCTTACGAGTGATCGCGGCGCGGATGGTTTCCGGGGCAACAGGGGGCCTGCCCAACCACTGGCGCAACACAGGCTGGACAAAGATCTCCCCAGTCAGGGCCGCCGAGACCGGATAGCCAGGCACACCGATGATGGGGGTCGATCCACTCTCTCCAGCGATCATCCCCATTATGACCGGGTGGCCTGGGCGGACTGCAATGCCGTGAACCAGCAGCCGGCCAACTTCTTCCACCACCCGGGCAGAGAAATCTTCCGAACCAGCCGATGATCCAGCAATCAGCAGTACCAGGTCATGATCCCGGGCAGCTTCCTCGACCCTGGCCTTGATCTGCTGATATCGATCGGGAGTGATCTCCAGGCGGGTAGCCTCGCCGCCCCATTCCCGGATCTGGGAAGCAAGCACGATGGCATTGTATTCGATGATATCCCCGGGCTTTAATGGTTCCCCGGGGTAGACCAGCTCAGTACCAGTGGGTATGATCGCCACCCGGGGCTTGCGTGCCACCTGCAGGGTATCATAACCACAGCCGGCCGCAGCACCCAGCTCCACCGGCTGCAGCATTGTTCCACTGGGAAGCACCAGCTGGGTGGCAACCATATCCTCTCCCATCTCCCGGACGTTGTTCCAGGGGGAAACCGAAGCCCGAACGCGGATCAGAGCAGGCTGGCGGGGATTCGCCGCAGCCGCGCCATCTTCCTCCAGGGGCTCTACATTTTCGATAGGGATCACCGCGTCAGCCCAATCCGGCAGGGGATCCCCGGTATCCAGGTAGAGGGTATCTTTTTTGTATTCCAGGGAAATCGGTGAGGTTGGCAGAGCGCCCAGGGTACTCTCAGCCCGCACGGCGAATCCATCCATGGCCGAGGCATGATAATGGGGTGAACTGATTCTAGCCCAGACAGTTTCAGCCAGGACGCGGCCGGTCAGCTCTTCGCTGATAGGCAACTGCTCAACGCCCAGGGTTTTCCATAACCCGGCAGCGCTGATGGCACGCTGGAAACGCGCCTGGGCCTCCTCCAGAGGTATATCTTCCAGGTATATTTTCGACATGCCTTAATCTTACCCTAATGGAGCGTTCGTGCGTGATACTGGATTTCATCCGCTTCTTGGCCGTCCCCCTGAGCCCGCGCCAGATCCGCAGCTCTGGTGTAATATGCCTGGGCCTGGTCCAGAATTCCTGCTTTTTCGAAATGCTGAGCCACACAGATGCTCCTCTCCTGGCTCACCCTTTCCGCCAACCATTCGGCAACAGCCTTGTGGCACTCCCGCTTGAGATCATCCGGCAGGCGTTGATAGGCTACTTCCTGCTGCAAGCCGTGCTTGAAGATATATTCCCGGTCACCCGCGAAAGCGCTGCCAACCCGCAGGAAGGCCAGCTCCTTCTCCATCATCTCATCCAGGGCTTTCTGGACTTTACTCACCAGATTGAGGTTGGATACATCCAGGGCCTGCGTTACTCCCGGCGCCCCGCGGAAAGCGGCCATTACCGCACCTTTCCAGAACACCCTGCCGACGACTGCCGCGAAATATGCGGTGGCCCGGCCTTCCAGGGAGAGGGAATCCAGGCGCATACCCAGCAGCCTTTCCAGTGAATCGGGCAGTTTGCCAACCCGATCCTGGTCGACAGTCCCATTCACTACCACATTCTTAACCATCTCCTCCAGGAAATAAGGGTTGCCTCCGGATTTCTCCGCCAGCAGGCCGAGCAGTCCATCCGATTCCCCTTTCAGCACCGGATAGGCCTGGCGGACCAGCTCAGGAGATTCCGGAAGCGGACCCAATGTGATGATCTCAGCGTCCTGGAAAGCCGCCCCTTTGTCAGCCAGGAATTCAGTTCGAGCACCAGCCAGGATCAATAATGGGATCTCCTGCTGAGAATGTTTCCAGAGGTGCTCAATTATTGCCAGACTGCCTTGATCCGCCCAATGGAGATCGTCCAGGATCAGCACCACGGGTCCGCGGATAGACGCCCGGGTGAAAAGTTCCTCAATGATCAGATAAGTCCGCTGGATCCGTTTTCCAGCCTCTCCCTGATAATCCTTGAGGTAGGGACTTTTCTCCCAATGGACTCCGATCAAAACGCCCAGGATATGAGCTGCTTCCACAGCGGTGATCTCTCCCAGGGTCCTCCCCCACAAAGCCCGCACCCCTTCAATGGTCTTCTTTTGAGCAACCTCAGGCAGGTCATCCTCACTGAGAGCAAATCGATTGGCCCATAATTCTTTCCAGAGAAAATAGGGGATCCGGGAAGTTTGCTCCAAAGCGCGGCTGGACATCACTGTCAGCAGGGGGTTCTGGGTTTCCAGCATTCCGGCCAATTCGAACAACAGGCGGGATTTCCCGATTCCAACGTCCCCGGTCACCAGTGCCAGATGGGGCTGCTTGCTGTCCAGGGTCCTCTGGAAGAGGTCTGTCAGCAGACGCACCTCCCCGTCCCTGCCAACCAGATTGGTTTCCAACCCACCCCGGCTGCGGTAGCGCAGTTTAGTGGGCTGAGGAAGCTCTTCAAGAATCTCAAAGATATTAATCAGCGACCGGGTGCCCTTGAGCTCGATGGGAGTCAGGCGTTTGACCTGGAAAGCACCCCGGATGAACTGGTAGGTTGCCTCACTGGTCCTGATCTCGCCAGGAGCGGCAGACTCCTCTAACAGCCTGGCAACGTTCAATGTATCCCCCAGTAAAGAATACCCCTCCAGGGGTGCCAGCTTCCCGGCCAGGACCAATCCGGTGTGGATACCGATCTGCAAACGCAGCCCTCTGGCTGGAAGATGATCCGTCTTTTCCTTAAAACGGTTCAGGCTCGCCATCAGCTGTAGGCTGGCAGATACCGCTCGCTCGGCATCATCCTCCTCACTTTCCGGCACTCCCCAGGCCACAACCAGGGAATCTCCCAGCTGGTTGACGATCAGGCCTCCATATGCGGTAATGGTCCGGGTGAACTCGTCCCACAGGCCTCCAGCCACTCCGGGGACCTGCTCAGGTTCCAGCTGATCGATCAGTGCGGAATACCCCAAAATATCGACGAACAAAATCGTGGCCAACATGCGCTCTTGGGAGGATTGGGGGTTGAAATCAGAAGTCATAAATACTCTCGCAGCAGAGTGGACAATCATAAGGTATTCTACCAATCTTTTCCTGGATCCAAATAATGAAACTGTTAGATTCTTCCCGCAGCACCTTGCATAGTTGCAGGGCCGGGTTCCGGGCAATGAGCATTGCAGGGTTGCTAGCCTTGACCATCCGGTACCTGGCAGAAAATAAAAACACCCTGCCAAACCAGGTGGATGGGAAATCCGACCCATTCTGGGATGGGTAATCTGACGGATTGACAGAGTCGTCTTATATTTGTTACACTGAGATTGAGAATCGCAAGTGGAGGAATTATGACTGCCGCATTGGTGCTGATCGCTCTGACAGTTTTCCGATTGGTCGTGCCCCTCACCCTGCTGCTGCTGGCGGGAACGCTGCTGAGTCAGCGGCAGGGAAAAAGGACCTGAGCCAAAGAGAGGTGATCGTCCAGGTCGCTACCGGAAGGAATTGGATCAGCCAAAGGCAGGGGTTATAACGAAGCAGAACGTAAAACAAAACTGACGTTATAAGGAATCTAACGTCAGTTTTCCGTTTAACAACCGTGGCCGGTGGAAACTAGATCTACTGCTCGGGTGCTCCATTTTGGATCCAGGTCCAGATGGCCGTTCTCTCCCCCGGGCTGAATTTCACCAGATGCCAATCGAACTCGGGCCAGACCATGATCAGGCTGACTCCCGGCCCATATGGTACAACCGCAGGGCCAGAATTCCCTCCCCGGACCGCTCCGTTATAGGATGTAAGATCCAGACCTCCCGGGCTGTCAGCAGAGCTGTGGCAGTCCCCACAGCGGTTGGACAGGAATTCCCCTACTCCATCATCCCAGGTCGTGCCCAGTACCCTGACCTTTTCCGGAGTGGGCAGTGGCGTGGGAAGAGGTGTAGGCTGAGGAGTATTATATAGTTCGATACCTCGGAGGTCCGGGATTGGTTCCACCGCGGCATAGGCCGTAGCCTCGCTGGTTACAAACCACCAGATCCCCAGCAAGGTAACCAGTGCTACCAGGCTGTAACCGATCCAGAAACGTTTCCGGCGTTTCTGAAACTGCAGATCGGAAGCCTCAGGAGCTTTCCAGTTATCCTGCAGAGCAAGCGGATGTTCCTGCTCCATCTCCTCCAAACTCATATATCCGGTGTACATGCTGGTGTTGAAATGGCGGATCAAAACGTGGTAGAAATGCCACAGCACGATCGCCAGAACAGCCAGCAGGGCTTCATTGCCATGGGCTGCTTTCGCGGCTGGAATGAATTGGCCTGGCAGTATCCGGGCAGCGGTGATCGGATTCCACAAGAAGAAACCGGTGATCCCCATGATCACCATACCCCAGACCAACGCCCAGTACTCCACCTTTTCCTCAAAGGTATAAAAGTCCTGAAGGGGGCGTTCATCCGAAAAGCCAAGATTGTACTTGATTGCCTGCCAGCCGTTGAGAATATCCTGGATGGTAGGCAGCATGGTCGGCCGGCCAGCCTTCACGTAGAGATGATATACTGCGGCACCGACATGGAAGATCACCACCAGAGCCAGGGTCACGGCAGACACCCTGTGAACGATCCGAATCCTCTCAACACCCCCCAGTGTCCGGATTATCGCTACAGCCAAAGCCGAAGTGCCAAACTTCTGGGATAGTCCAGTGAGAGCCAGCAAAGTAAACGCGGTCACATTCAGCCAATGTTCAACCCGTCGGATGAGCGAAAAACGCAGGTACTGTTTTTTATCACTCATGAATCACTCTTCCCCTCTGATGCTCCTGGTGATTTTCCCGCAGGCTTCTCGCCGTTGCGCTCCTTATACCGGCGCCAGGCATCAGTGCCAACATAGAAAGCCATACCGCCCAGGGTGGCAGGAATCAGGATCTTATAGAAGAGATCGACCAGGTAAACCAGGGTGTTGTGCTGCTGGTCAGGCGGGTAATGGCTCAACCAGGCATCTGGGAAGTTCACTGATGCTTCCGGGTGACAGCGCTGGCAGGTTTCCAGCAAATTCTGTTTGTACACATAACTTTCCGTGTTTTCCGGCGGAAGGATGTTGTGAACCCCATGGCAATCGATGCAGACCGGCTTGTTGGTATCTTGGTCCGGGGCTATCTTTTCAAAGATAGCCACAGTTGTTCCATGAAAATCAGAGATATAGGAATCGAACACATCAGTATTGATGCCGTATTCCGCCATCAGGTCCTTATCAGCATGGCATTTGGCGCAGATCTGAGGAGAGTAGAGGCGGAAGCCATTCTTATCGGGGCCGTAGTTGCTGTGGGCATTATGGCAGTCCACGCAGGTCGGGACATTGGGATCTCCTCGTGCCAGCAAGGCAGCGCCGTGGACGCTATCCTGGTAGACATCATAGACCTGACTGTGGCAATCCCGGCAGGTCTCTGCGATCAGCAGCTGGTCTCCCTCAAAAGGCTGCGCATCATGGGCCCCATGACAATCCGTACAGATTGCTGAATCCGGATTGCCTCCGGCGATCCCAGAGTGATGCAGCCCGGCGGCATATTCACTCCCCTCCTGCAGGTGGCACCCTTGGCAGCTGTTCGCCAGCTGGATGCTGACATCACGAAGACTTCCAGCGTCCAAAGCCGGATGGGGAAATCCAGTGATGTCGGTATGGCACTGGACACAGGCATAACCTGCCTGGCCGTGGACGGATTCCTGGTACTCACCTTGGTCGACCGTCAGATAAAGCTCTTCCCCGTCTGGCAGTGGAAGATACATGTCAGGAAGCTGGTGGCATTCCAAGCACTCCTGGTCTGACATAGGGACCGATTCCAGAATGACGGGAGTAGGGGGAGGAGGATTCGTCTGGGCGCGAACCAAGAACACGCCCGGCAGCAAAACTACGGCCAGGCTGGCCGCAATCCCCCAGGCTAAGAGAAAAGTTATCCTTCCGTGTTGGTGGGGATGGTTCATATCATTCATATATATCACAGCCTGGACTGGCCTAAGAAGCTTTCCGTTACCAATCCAGGATGTGCATTACGTGATAAGTGGATCAGCTATCCCGGTCAGGGACGATCGTGATAACCAACCGCCGCATCCATCAAAATCGAATCAGCCAATTCTCCCTCTGTTCCAGGAATGTGGCAGGACTTGCAAGCAAAATCCAGAGAAATCTGAGAGTAAGCTACAGAGCCGTCCTCAGAAAACTGCCCGATCTGGTAGGGGTCGATGGCCATGACGTGGGTGCGGATGTCGCCGCTGAACACAGCCGCGTTGCCAAGAGCGCTCTTGGTGATGCGCGGCATGTGGCAGTCTATGCAGTCAACACTGGTTGCCGGTTTGGCGTGATCTGTCACAGCCTGGAATTTTTCCTCCATGAAGTGGCAGCTCTCACAAGTCGTCCTGGTTGTCTGCTGATCAGTTTTCCGCAGTTGGATCACACCTGTATGGGGATCATGACAATCCACGCAGTCAAGCACCAGGTGTTTGCTCTGATAGAGCTCCTCATATTGCTCATGGTGTTTGATAAAGCCACCGCTGGCATCGACTTCTTCCACCGTTCCCCTGGCGTGACAAGCGCCGCAGGATTCGCTGCTGCGGTCCACTTCCATACTGATGCCCATGGGAGCCTCCGCGTGCAGACTTCCCGGCCCATGGCATTCTTCACAGAAGATCCCATCTTCCGCCCAGGTACCAATCATCCCCGGCAAATCATCCTGGTGTGCATCCTCCGGCCAGGAAGAATACCCAGTGGTGTGGCATCTACCACAATTATAGGGAACATTCTCATCTCCGGCGTGATAAGGCACCCAATTATCCCCCATATCCAACTGGGAGTTGTATAGGTTGTACTGGGTAGTGGCGTTTTCATCACCGGTGATGATGTAACCGTTGAGGTCAATAAACCGGGCCTTCCAACCATACCCGCCGATAACATAAGCGATATCATCCCAGGTGTACCCTTCCGGGGGATTGGGAACAGAACTGAAAGGATATTCGGGAGGCTGTCCATCGACAACTTTATTCAACTTGTAGGGATGCCCTGATTTCATGAAAGTTGCATAAATGTCCTCATGGCATTCTTGACAATTTTCCGAGCCGATATACTCAGCCGCAGATGGCCCAGGGGGACCTGGAGGCCCTTCCGGTCCAGCCGGGCCCTGCGGGCCAGGAGGTCCTTGCTCACCTACCTGAGCAGTACCACCCGCTCCCGTACACGCAGCCAGGACAGACATAATCAACAAGGATGCGCCTATAATCAGCATAAACTTTGATTTCATCGTCCATTCTCCTCATAATTTGGATATATAAATGTGCCGGACAGGTATGGTAAACTTGGAAGCATATATCGGGTAAACACCTCCTGTGGATATAGGTATAATACCCTATATTGCCACCACTAGGGTATAATTATGTAGGTATTATAACCCAATTACAAATCGCGTCAAGTTCCTGTGCGAGGGAATTTATGTCCGGAACAGAGTACCAGATAGGGATTGTGGCGGTTTATTTCATTTATGGGCTGGCCTTTTTCAGCATGGGGCTGGCGATGGCCCTGGAAGCAGGCCGCTCCCCGCTTTTAGCTGAGGCGCGCATCCTCCGCCCCCTGGCCGTCTTCGGCATCCTCCACGGAATCCATGAATGGCTGGAAATATTCTTGCTCGAGACGCTATGGCTGGGCCTACCCTACCCCCCGCTCTTGCTCTGGATGCGAATAGGACTGCTGGTGTTTTCCTTCGTTTCCCTGGTTGCCTATGGAGTCCAGGTGTTAAAACCCCCTCAGCGGCTGGCCGCCCTGGACGCGGCAGTTGGCCTGATTCTGATCATTGGCTACACAGGAGTGGTTTTTCTATCCTGCCCTTATTCCCAGAGCGATCCCTTCCATTTCACGCAGCACGCCGATGTGCTAGCGCGCTATTTCCTTGCTGTACCGGGAGCGATCCTGGCCGCCTTGGCTCTCCACCGCCAGGCCCAGACCAGGACCTCGGAATACCGGAAGAAGCTGGCTGGCAGCTTGAATTGGGCCGCATTCGGCTTCCTCGTTTATGGCCTTACCCAGCTGTTCGTCTCCAAACTTGATATCTTCCCAGCACGTTTCCTGAATGGGCATTTGTTCCTCGAGTTATTTGGATTGCCCGTCCAGGCTCTCCGGGCGGTTCTGGCGCTGGTTATTATGATCAACCTCAATCGCGCAACCCACTTTGTGGAACGCGAAAGGCAGCTGCAACTGCTTACCGCCCAGACCGAGCGCATGAATGCCTTGAAAAGGGTCCAGGATGAAATGGAAAACCGGGAAAAAATGCGCCAGGAACTGCTGCGTCATATCGTAACCGTCCAGGAGGAGGAACGCACCAAGATCGCCCGGGAGCTCCATGATGAGACCGCTCAGACGCTGACAGCTTTCTCTTTGAATTTAGCTTCCATAGAAACCCTCCTTCCCGAAAACTCCCCCGGGATTGCTCTGGTAAAGCGTTTACGGTCCCTGGCTAAGAAGATGTCCCAGGGACTGTACCGCATGGTTCACGATCTGCGCCCTGCCCAGCTCGATGATCTGGGACTGATCCCGGCCATCCAATATTTGATCGACGAAGGGCAGGCTCACACCGGCCTGAAGGTAGATCTGTCCACGGAGGGCTCCCGGCAGAGAATGGACCCGCTGGTTGAGACGGTGCTCTTCCGGGTCACCCAGGAGGCCCTGACCAATGTCTCCCGTCACGCCCAGGTCGATCAGGCCTCCATCCATCTGCGCTTTTCAGAGGATCGGGTAAAGCTCACCATTCAGGATCGGGGGATGGGGTTCGATGTGGACGACGAAGGCAATCAGGGAAAGGGTTTGGGGCTGGTGGGTATGCGCGAACGCACGGAATCCCTGGGAGGGACCCTGCAAATCAAATCCAATCCAGGCAGTGGTACCATTATTGAGGCAACCATTCCCTGCAACAGGAAATATAACCCGATCCAGACGGAAGAAGAGGACTCTGAGATATGATCCGCATCATACTGGTAGACGATCACGACGTTGTACGCACTGGCCTTAAGACTTTCCTGGAAACCCGCGGTGACATCAAGGTCATCGGTGAGGCCAGAACAGGTACTGAGGCTATCTCCCTGGCACTGGAAACCCAGCCTGACGTAACCGTGATGGATATAACGATGCCTGAACTGGATGGCATGCAAGCCACCCGCCAGCTTAAAGCTCTCTGTCCGGACTGCCGGATCCTAGCCCTGACAGTACATGAGGATAAACAATATTTCTTTGAGATGCTCAAAGCGGGCGCATCCGGATATATCTCCAAACAAGCCGCAGCCGATGAGCTGGTCAACGCCATCCATTCAGTCTCATCAGGGAACGTTTACCTGCAGCCCACGCTGGCGCGCTGGCTGCTGGAAGACTACCGGCGCTTGGTCTCAACACTGCCCCACATCGCTGAAGGCCCGGCTGAGCCTCACCAGGATCAAACAGGCCTGGATACCCTCAGCAAACGCGAACTGCAGGTCCTGGAATTGGTTGCCGAGGGATATACCTCACCGCAGATCGGCGAAAAGCTGGGCATCAGCACTAAAACCGTTTCCCGGCACCGGGAACGGGTGATGGACAAACTCAACCTGCATTCCGCGACCGCCCTGGTGAAGTTCGCCATCCGGACGGGGATTATCGATCTGGATTAAGGGCCGCCAACCAGCTGATCCATTCCTGATCCTCCCAGGAAGTTGACCCGCAACCCAATTCTTGTTATAATGCTCTCGCTATATCCCAGCGGGTGTGGCCAAGAGGTAAGGCATCAGCTTCCCAAGCTGACATTCACGGGTTCGAATCCCGTCACCCGCTCTGTGTTTAAACCCTGAGCTTCACCAGCCCGGGGTTTTTCATATTAAGAAGTGCTCCCCCCAGTCCGGTGTACCTCAAAGTTTACAGTCTTGTTAGACAACCTCCCCAAATCATCTCCCACAGGATAAAAATACGTCTGGATCTTTCCGCTGCACGAAATAATATTCAAACATTATGTTTTTATTTGAGGTTAAACAACATGCATAAGTACAAAGTCCTGAAACTCTCCCTGGCCCTGATGGGAATCCTGCTGCTGACCACTGCCTGCGGCGGCAAAACCAAGACTGAAGCACACGCAGCCGTTCAGGCACCTAAACCTACCCTGATCTCGGTCGGAGCGTCCCCGGAAAAACCCGTGCCCTACAAATATGACATCATCTTGGAGGAGGTCGTCCTGCGGATTGACGAGGTCATCCGCTCGGACAGCACCCCCCTGACGAACAAAGAGGGCGAATCCGTCCTGGGAGACGGGCAGGAATTCTTGCTTGTCAGAGTGACCAACCAATGCATCAAACCCGGCCAGGTTAAATGCTTCATCAGTCAGACTGATTACCAGATTCTGGATGCAGGGGGGAATCCGGTCTACGCCGAAGACAACCTGACCGGTTTGAACGAGCTCTATACCCCGGAAGAATTCGGCAGCGCCACCTCCAAGAAAGGACTGCTGGTCTTCCTGGTCAACAAGGGAGATAGCTACCCTCTCCTGGTCTTCAAGCAGTTCAACGGCACCCAGGTCTACCTATCGCTGGAAAATTAAGGGTTGAGGAAGTCCATTAATAAAACCCCTGCGGGCGATCTTCCGGCAGGGGTTTGGTTTTTAACGAGTCAGGGTTTAATTACGAGGGATCGAAGCTGTAACCGATGCCCCGCACGTTGCTGACCCAGTGGCTTGTGCCAGGGAAGACAGCCAGCTTCTTGCGCAGTCGGCTGACCATAGGACGCAGGATCTCAGGAGCTTCTTCCTCCCCCACCTCAGCGCCCTGCACTAGCATGACCAGCTCGGTATGGCTCAGCACACGGCTGCGATTTTCGAGGAAATTCCCCAGCAGATTGCTCTCGGTAGGGGTCAGGCTTACCCGCTCACTTCCCCGCCAGAGCTCCCGCCTTTCCAGATCAGCCATGATACCCCCGGGCAGGGTTACCACTCTGCGTGCCGGTAGGGGTGTAGTTCGCAGGCCTTCCAGGTCTTTCAGCTGTTCTATCGAGGACGCCATCTGATCCAGCAGGATCGCCTTACGGGTCCTGTTCTCCTTCTCGGTCAGCACCCGATAGATGGCATCCAGCAAGTCCTCCACAGGATAAGGCTTGATGAAGTAGTCCTTCACTCCCAGTCGGAGAGCCAGGATGGCTGATTCCAGGGATCCATAGCCAGAAATAATGATCACATTGGTGTTGGGGCGCTGCTTGCGAATCTCCTCCATCACCACTTCCCCATCCAAACCGGGTAAACGGATGTCCAGCAGAGCCAGGTCATAATCCACAGACCTGACCGCGGTCAGACCCTCTTCCCCGCTTTCAACAGTGTCCACCTGGTAACCTTCCGCACTCAGCAATTCCTTCAGGGATTCCCTGACAGACTGGTCGTCGTCAATCACCAGAATATTTGCGGTCATCTTGACCTCCACCTTTTTGAAAATCCAGGTCTCTGCGGAGAGTACCTGCTGGATGGCCCATTTTTATGATAACACATAACCTGAGAGCTCACCCCCTTCCCGCGGCCAGGAGAGTCCCGGATATCCGGGGGAGGAGATCGCGTCCTGGAATCCCAGAAGCCAGCAATAAAGTGCATCCGGGTTACTTTCATCATACCTTTAGGAAGGATTAACTGCAGAAATTGCCTGGAGAAGCTTCCCCCAGGAATGTAAACGCAGGCACTCATGTTATACTTCACTAGAACGATTCTATCTGTACAGGAGTGAAAGATGAAAGATTTCTTGGCAATTGCCGATTACTCACCCCCCGACCTGCAGGCGCTGCTGGACAGCGCGGCCGCGCTCAAGACAGAATGGCAGGAGGGAGGAAATCCTCCCCTGCTGAAAGGCAAGGTGCTGGCTATGATCTTCCAGAAACCCAGCTTGAGGACCCGGGTTTCCTTTGATATGGCTATGCGCCACCTGGGCGGTGATGCTCTCTACCTCTCCCCGGCGGAGATCGGCCTGGGCAAACGGGAATCCATCGCTGACGTGGCCCGGGTGATCAGCGGTTATGTGCAAGCGGTCATGGCCCGGGTCTTTGACCACCAGCATGTTCTGGAGCTGGCCAAATGGGCTGACATCCCGGTGATCAATGGGTTAAGCGATTACAATCACCCCTGCCAGGCAGCCGCCGACGCCCTCACCATCCAGGAGAACTTTGGCACTCTGCGGGGGGTAAACGTCACCTATATAGGCGACGGGAACAATGTGGCTGTCTCCCTGATGCATATCTGCGCTAAGCTGGGCGCCAACTTCACCATCGCCCATCCGGAAGGCTACGGGCTGGACCCTGATGCTGTCGCCCTCGGGGAGAGTTTTGCAGCCGCCAGCGGGAGCACCGTCCGCCAGCTCAATGACCCCGAGGAGGCCGTCAAAGGAGCCCAGGTCCTCTACACGGATACCTGGATCAGCATGGGTCAGGACGAAGAAGCGGCCCGCAGGAAAGCAGTCTTCCCGCCCTACCAGGTCAATCAAGGGCTGCTTGAAAAGGCTGAAAAGGATGCCATTGTCATGCACTGCCTGCCGGCCCACCGCGGGGAAGAGATCACCGATAAAGTCGCCGATGGTCCCCAATCCCGGCTCTTCCCGCAGGCGCACAACCGCCTGCATGCTCAGAAAGCCATCCTGGTCAAATTATTAGCCTGAATAATACGCTGAGGTGCGAGCATGAATATCTGTATTCCCAAAGAAAGGCGAGATTCCGAGTACCGGGTGGGATTAACCCCGGCGGGCATTGAACTGCTAACCCAGCAGGGCCACACCTGCTATGTAGAAAAGGGCGCCGGTCTGGGAAGTGGTTTTCCTGACCATGTCTACCAGAAGGCTGGTGCGACCATTGTCTACAGCGGAGAGGAAATCTATAAGCGGGCTGATCTGATCCTCAAGGTCGCCCGCCCCATCAAAGAGGAGTACGGTTGGATGCCAGAAGGTCTGACCATCATGGGCTTCCTGCACCTTTCCGCAGGCTGGGTCAAGAAGGTCGATGCCCTGCATGACAAGAAGATCACCACTATCGGCTACGAGATCATCCAGGATGAGGACGGCAGCCTGCCCGTACTGACCCCCCTCAGCCACCTGGCAGGCAAAATGATCCCCCAGATAGCCGCCACGCTAGCCCAGAACAACTACGGAGGGATTGGATTCGCTCTTTCTGGCGTGCCTGGAATCCCCCCTGCTGATGTGGTGATCCTGGGGGCAGGAACAGTCGGCCGCAGCGCAGCCCGGGCTTTTCTTGGCCTGGGAGCCAATGTGCACATGCTGGATAACTCTCTCAAGGTCCTGCAGGAGATTGACCAGGAATTTGACGGACGAGTCAACACCCTGGTCTCCTACCCGTTCAATGTACACAAGGTTTGCTCCTTTGCTGATGTTTTCGTCGGTTCTGTGCTGGTACCGGGAGCCCCTGCACCGGTGGTAGTTACTCGCGATATGGTCAAGCAGCTCCACAGCCACGCCATCATCATTGACTGCTCGATAGACCAGGGTGGCTGCATCGAAACCAGCCGACCTACTACACACAGCAATCCCACCTATTTAGAAGAGAACGTTATCCATTACTGCGTACCCAACATGACCGGTGTGCTGGGAAGAACAGCCACCCATGTGATGAGCAATGCCATCTGGCCTTACGTTTCCCAAATTGCTGAGCTGGGCATTGAGGGAGCCATCAAAGCCAACCCGTCAATAAAAAATGGCGTTTACACTTCCAAAGGAAAGGTCGTCAACCCGATTTACCAAGCCATTCTAGAGGGCAGGAAATAGCTATGAGCTGGACAGAAGAATATCAGAAAAAAGTCGTCACCGCAGCAGAAGCGGTTAAAGCAGTCAAATCCGGAGACAGGATCTTCCTGACGGGTAACTGCTCCGTCCCCAGCACCATCCTAGCTGCCCTGGTCGACCGGGCTCCCGAGCTGGAAAACGTGGAAATCAACCAGGCTCTTACAGTAGGTTCTGCCGACTATGTCAGTCCGGAAATGGAAGGCCATCTGAGGGTGAACACCATGTTCATCAGCCACAATACCCGCGAGGCAGTGCAGTCCGGGCGGGCGGATTTCACCCCGGTGCTGCTGTCAGAATTTCCCCTGCTCTTCAAGGAGAAATACCTCCCGGTAAATGTGGCCTTTGTGCACCTCTCTCCTCCTGACCCACACGGCTACTGCAGCTTTGGCGTTGAGGTAGGTTTGAGCAAAAGCCCGGCTGAATCAGCCGAGATCATCATTGCTGAAGTAAATGACCAGATGCCCCGCACCCTGGGCGACACCTTCATCCACGTCAGCGACATCGACTACATCGTCCCCGTGGATTATCCCCTCCCCGAGCTGGCTATGGGAGGCGGTAAACCTTCCGAGAAGGTGGAAAAGATCGCTCAATTCATTGCCGAACTGATCCCTGATGAAGCCACCATGCAGATGGGCATTGGCGCCGTACCGGACGCGGTCTTGAAATACCTCTATGATAAAAAGGACCTGGGCATTCACACTGAACTGTTCTCAGACGGGGTGATCGACCTGGTCGAAGCCGGAGTGATCACCAACGCCAAAAAGACCATCCACCCCGGAAAGATCATCGCTGGCTTCATCCTGGGAACAAAACGGCTTTATGAATGGGTCCACAACAACCCCCTGATCGAGTTCTTACGCACTGAATATGTCAACGACCCCTTCATCGTTTCCCAGAACCACCGTATGGTAGCCATCAACTCAGCCATCGAGGTGGACCTGACCGGTCAGATCTGCGCTGACAGCATCGGCACCAAGCTTTACAGCGGAGTCGGTGGGCAGCTGGACTTCATCTACGGAGCCTCCCGTTCCAAAGGCGGAGTGCCCATCATCGCTCTGCCCAGCACCGCCAAGGATATCAGCAGGATTGTGCCCACCCTAAAGCTGGGGGCGGGAGTGGTCACCACCCGCAACCATGTCCACTACGTGGTTACCGAATTCGGCATCGCCGATCTATACGGGAAAACCATCCGCGAGCGCGCTCAGGCCCTGATCAACATCGCCCACCCTGACTTCAGGGAAGAGCTGACCGAAAGCGCCCGGGAGCTTCACTACATCTAGTTCCACACATAAGGAAAAAAGTGTATGAAACGCCGGGCGAAGATCATCGCCACTCTGGGACCAGCCAGCCAGGATAAAGAGACCATCACCCATCTCCTGGAGGCTGGTATGGACGTGGCCCGGATCAACTTTTCCCACGGTACCTATCAGCAGCACAGCCAGATGATTGTCAATCTGCGCCAATCTTCGGCGGAGCTGGGCCGGTCGGTGACAATCCTGCAGGATCTTTCTGGGCCCAAGATCCGCACCGGAGAGCTGGCTGACGGACCGGTTGAACTCATCCAGGGCAATCAGCTGACTCTCACCACCCAGGCCACCCCCGGGACTGCGGAGCGGGTGAGCGTGAATTTTGCCTCCCTGCCCGCAAGCGTAGCCGTGGGAGGGAGGATCCTGCTTGACGACGGAAGGCTGGAACTGGTCATCAGGGACATCAAGGGATCCGATGTGATCACGGAAGTGGTCCAGGGTGGTACTCTTAAATCCCACAAAGGAGTTAACCTCCCTGGCGCGCATTTGAAACTGGAATCCCTGACAGATAAGGACCGCCGGGATCTGGAGTTCGGGCTCAACCAGGACATTGACGTGCTGGCCCTGTCCTTTGTGCGCAGCGCCAACGACATCCAGCGCCTGCGGGAAGCGGTCCAGGAAATTAGACCGGAAAAATCCCGCATCCCGGTGATCGCCAAACTAGAACACCCTGACGCACTTAAAAACCTGGATGAGATCATCGCAGCCGCTGATGGGGTGATGGTTGCCCGGGGAGATCTGGGCATTGAAATGCCCCCGGAGTCAGTTCCAATCGAGCAGAAAAGGATCATCGCCTCAGCCAATCAGCACCTGTGCTATGTGATCACCGCTACCCAGATGCTGGACTCGATGATCTCCAATCCCCGCCCTACCCGGGCCGAGGCATCCGATGTCGCCAACGCGGTGCTGGACGGCAGTGACGCTGTCATGCTTTCCGGTGAAACCGCAGTGGGCAAATTTCCCCTCAAAGCTGTTCAGATGATGGCTTCTATCATCCTCCAGAGTGAGGCCCACAGCGATGAATGGGGGCGGATCAGCCGGGACATGACCACGGATGCGATCCATGATGATGCCATCTCAATCACCCGGGCTGCCCGGGAGCTTGCCCGGGATCGGGACGTGGCCGCGGTAGCGGTCTTTACCCGCTCCGGACGCACCGCCAGGCTGATGTCCAAAGCCAGACCCGATGTGCCCATTCTGGCTTTTACGCCGGTTAAGAGCACCTACCAGTACCTGTCCATGCTCTGGGGAACCACACCCTACCTGATCCCCCAGGCAAAAACCATTGAAGAGATGATCTCCCACGTGGACCACACAGTGGTCGAGGGAACCCCACTCCAGACAGGCCAGGAGATCGTCCTGATCGCTGGCTTTCCGATCCACACGATGGTCCCGCCCAACCTGGCCCTGCTTCACACCGTTCAATCCTGACCCGGCCCTCCCCACCCCGCCGCCTTTCCGGATCTGCCTGAGATAGGCGCTTACCCCCACTGGGGGCTTGAGATGAACGACCAGCCCTACCTGTTTGCAGAAAGAACCCCACGGGTCTACCCCCTTCAGGACCATTTGCCGGAATACCGGGCTGGAGTGGTGAGCGCCTGTCTGTCAGAAACCCTTCCCCGGGGCAGCTGGGTGATTTCTCCCTTCGGCAGCTCACCCCAGATAGCCCTGGAAGCAGCCCGGTCAGGATACAAGGTTGTCCTTCCTGTTCACAATCCCATTTTACGCTTCCTGATAGATACCCTGGCAGACCCACCCTCCCGGGAGGACCTGAACGAGGCTCTGGCAAGTTTGGCAGCCAGCTACAAGGGGAAAGAACGCCTGAGACCCTTAATCCTGGGGATGTACGAAACGGACTGCCCCCACTGCGGAGCGCCGACCTCGGCAGTTTCTTTCAGGTGGCTGAAATCCACCAAAGAACTGGTCAGAAAAACCTGCCGCTGCGCTGCCTGTGGAGAGGAAAGCGTGTCTAACGTGACAGCCGAGGACATTCACAAGGCCAGTGGTTTCAGCGACCGCAGTCTCATCCATGCCCGGGCTTTGACTCGGGTAACCTCTCCAAACGATCCCATCCGCATACAAGTGGAAAACGCCCTGGCCTCCTATCCTCCCCGGTCCGTTTATGCCCTATTCACTATCCTTAACAAGCTGGCGGGGTTCGACCTTCCAGAGGAAAAGCTATCCCATTTGGAGATCCTGTTGCTGCACGCCTTTTACCGCTGCAGCCAGCCGCTGTCCCTGGCACTCGCTGATCACACTGAAAAAGGATTGGAGGATGACACCTACCAGGAAGAAAACGTCTGGTTTGTTCTGGAAGAAGCCCTGGAAATCTGGTCTGGAACCGAGCGAGCTGTCCCGGTCACAGTTTGGCCAGAACCGCCGGCTGAGAGCGGAGGCATCTGTATCTATCCGGGCCGGATCAAAGAGCTCATCAACCAGCTCGCCGGTACTCCTCTCAAAGCCGTTGTCATGGTCTTCCCAAAACCAACCCCTACTTTCTGGGGACTGTCCGCTCTGTGGACCGGCTGGCTGTGGGGGCAGGAAGCGGCTGCTCCCCTGCGGGGAATTCTCAGTGCCCGGACCTATGATTGGACCTGGATGACCAGGGCTGTGGAGAGCACTTTGACTGAGCTGGGAAGGGTCCTGCCAGACGGAACACCTCTGCTGGGATTGATCCCCGAAACTGAGACCGCCAGCTTGCTTTCCGGGACCAGCGCTGCGCTGAACGCCGGGCTTAAGTTAGAGAATATTGCCCTTGACCCTGACCAGCGCCTGGTTCAAACCCGCTGGAATTTCACCTCAGCACAATCTCCTGCTGAACCACCCGGCTCGTCGAGAGAGCTGATCCGCTCAGCTGGCTACGACCTGCTCCAGAAATCTGGAGAACCCAGGCATAATCTAGCTATTTACGCAGCCGGACTGGCGCGCCTGGCAGAAGGAGGTTTCTATCAGAAGGAAGAGAGATCCGCCGCGGAGAAATATTTTCCGCGGCTGCAGGTGGATTTCGAAGAGAATATCGCCTACCGCCAGGGATTCCTTCATTACCCCGGGATCGAAAACTGGTGGCATTTGAAACTGGAACTGTCCCCTCTACCCCACTCGGACAGAATTGAAAAAGCGCTGGTAACTCTGCTGGTAAAAGCCGGAGGTCCCCTCACTGAAGAGCAGCTCTACAGCGAGATCTACCGATCTTTCCCGGCCCTGGATACTCCCCGGACAGGCTTGCTTCAAGCCTGTCTGACATCCTACGGCAAAAAGACAGCAGAAAATCCCCGGACGTGGACACTAAAATCCAATGAACAACCCGCCAGGCGGAAAAAGGACCTGCAGGAAATGGAGGTCATCCTCAGGGAAATTACCATCAGACTGGGACTCACTGCCAGTCAGGCTTCCGCTCCCGAAAACATCATCCACCTGGTCTGGGAAGATGAAAACGGGCCTTCTGATAGCTTCTTCATCTCGGTCTCCGGCCTGCTTAATAAGATTATCACTGCCCAGGGAGCCGGCGCACGGCGTAACTGGATCATCCTGCCTGGAAGCCGAGCGGAACTGATCCACTACAAGATGGGCCAAAATCCTCTCCTGGCTGAAATTATCGGGAAAGATTGGGGACTGGTGAAATTCCGCCACCTGCGCCGGTTGGCCGAACAGGGGGATTTAACCCGGGACAACTTCCTGGAACGAATCAACCTGGACCCATTTACCTCGGATTCCCCCCAGCTGCTGCTGATCTGATCCTGCTCTGGCTCTTACCGCTGCCGTCAGGGGGTTGGAGTGGCAGTAGCCGTCGGACTCGGGGTAGCGGTCGGGGTAGAGGTGCTGCTGGGTGATGGCGTTGGCGTGAGCGTTGCCGTGAGCGTTAGCGTGGGAGTCTCTGTCAGGGTTGGAGTGAGCGTCTCCGTTGGTGTTGGGGTCGGGGTCGGCACCTGGAGATTCACCTGAATTCGCCTTTCGGCATAGCCGCCGCTTTTACTGGTCATGTACAGGCGCAGTGTTATCCAGCCCGCCGGCAGGTCGCTGATGTCCCAGGAAAGCAGCTTGCTGAGGCTGGTGACCGGGTCCTTGATTTCCTGAATGAGTTCCCACTGGGCAGGATCCTTTCCCCGACCGTATTCAAGACGGGCGGACTCAAATCCACTGGTAGCGTCGATGCGGGCATAAATGTCCAGCGGGCTGACAGCGACGACATCCTCATCTGGGGGAGATCCAAATTCCAGCAGTGGACGGGAATCGGAGGCCTTGCAGACCTTGTCCTCATCGATGATGTAGGGTTTTTTTGTTAAGCCCATTTTTTTGGCCCAGGCTTTTCCATCTTTGTCGTTCTTCAGCCATTTCTTGGCCCAGGGATCTTCGACATGGATGCCCAGCTTTTCCGTTGAATAGCCGGCGCATTCAGAAGAATACAGTTTGTTGGTCCAGGTGTCCACCACAACCTCTTCCCAAAGGTCTTGATCGGCCGGCAGGGGCGGCTGGTCAGCGGCGAAATATTCGCTGCGCTGGCTGGGACAGTATTTGGAAGGTTCCGTCCCCGATACCGCACAGATGACCCGTTCGATGATCCCGGCAGGGCGGGGAAATCCACTCGGATTCCCACCTGTCAGCCGCTGAATGCCTTCCTGCATGAACTCAGCCCATATGGGAGCCGCTCCGGTCAATCCGCTGGTGTCCCGCATGGGTGTGTAATCAGCATTCCCTACCCAAACACCCACCACCAGGTCAGGTGTGTAGCCCAGGGTCCAGTTATCCCGGAAATCATTGGTCGTTCCGGTTTTAGCAGCTGCATTAAAGGGCAGATTGATCACCGGGTTGGTTCCGAAACCCGGGATCCTGGCGTGGGTATCGGAGAGAATGGAAGAGATCAAGAAAGCGTGTTCTGGCCGGATCACCTGCTCTCCCGGGGGCTGCTGATATTCATAAACCAGGTTGCCCTGGTAGTCTTCGATGCGGGTTATGGCAACCGGCGGTACCTGTCTGCCACCATTGGCCATGGTGGCGTAAGCGCCGGTCAGCTCCAGTAAAGTAACCTCACCCCCTCCCAAAGTGAGCGCCAGCCCGTAATCATTCCTGGTCAGGGTAGTGATCCCCAGGCGCTTCGCAAAAGCGATCAAGCCTTCTTCCACCTCGGTGTCCGGATCATCATAGATGCCCACGAAATTCAGGGTTTTGACAGCCGGGACATTATAGGAATTCGCCAGGGCGGTCCTGACGGTCACCGGGCCATGAAATTTCTCATCATAATTGATCGGCTTGTAAGGATCGCGGGGGTCGTTGGGGTCGCCCGAGGGAGGGAACTCAGAGGGTACATCCCAGATCAATGTGGCCGGCGTCCAGCCTTTTTCGAAAGCTGCCAGATAGGTCAGCGGCTTGATAGAGGAGCCAGGCTGGCGGGGGATGACGGTCATGTTGATCTCCCCCTGGATTTCCTTGTCCTCAAAATCAGCCGAGCCTACCATGGCCAGGATTTCCCCGGTAGCCGGTTGGATAGCGATCAGAGCCCCATTGGAAACGTGCTTGGCTTCCAGATTGGCTACCTGCTGGAGGACGATTTCCTGGGCCCTATCCTGGAGAACCGGATCAAGGGTTGTGTGGACCGTAAAACCGGAGCGGTAGATCGTCTGGGGGTCATATTTGTTTTCCAGGAGAGAGCGAATGTAGAAGACCCAGTGCGGATAGCGTAGTTCGGAGGTCGGCGTTTTAAAATCATAGGAGCGGATTTCCTCAGCCGCAGCGGTAGCCTCGCCAGCTCCAACGCAGATTGGCTGGGGATTGTTGCTAACCTGGATGCAGCCCTTCTCCTGGCTGGTCTGGTACATCAACACCAGCACATTCTCATGCCGGCGCAGGGTCACGTCGCGGTTGGTGTAGATGTCATACACTGCCGGAAGCTGCGGCAAACCGGCCAGGAAGGAAGCCTGTCCCAGGGTGAGGTTCTTGGCTGAGGTGTTGAAATAAGTCTGCGCGGCAGCTTCCACACCATAGGCCAGGTTGCCGAAGTTGATCTCATTGAGGTACAGCTCAAGGATTTCATCCTTGGTGTACTGGCGGGTGATCTCGGCCGCCAGAATGGCTTCCCGGAGCTTTCGGGAATAGCTGCGGCTGACCTGCTCTTCCGGGGAAAGCAGCAGCAGTTTGGTAAGCTGCTGAGTGATCGTGGATGCCCCAGAAACGATCTCATCACTGATCAGGTTGTAATAAAAAGAGCGGACGATTGCCATCAAGTCATAACCGGGGTGGCTGTAATAATTGGCGTCCTCGGTTGAGATGATGGCCGCAACCATATAAGGCGAGATGTCCTCCAGTGGTACATATGTCCTGCGCCCCGCATGGGGATCCAGCAGCTCGTATAGGACATTCCCTTCCCGATCCAGAATCCGGGTGGTCTCAAACTGGGCAGCTTGCTCTCTCAGATCCTGCACCTCTGGAAGGGTGGCGGCGATGCGGTTGTAGAAGTAAACCGCGTAGGAACCCCCGATGATCGCCACTACGACCGCGATGAAGAGAGCGATCACCAGCATCCTGAACAGACAGCCCCAGCCCTGGCCCCGGGACCATCCTCCAGGTCCTTTAGAGACCCACCAGGCGGCCAGTTTAGAGGTCGGTTGTTGAGAGGGGGATAGTCGCCGGGCTCCCGGCTGAGTGCGGTTAGCGGATGAATGGGAGGTACCTCTCAGCGGTGCTGATTCATCCAATCTCCGCGGCAGCGGCATACCCCGTTCGTCCAATGCGGGAGGAGGAGTATGGGGAGTTTCCCCTAAAGAAGGCGGAGGGGTTGCATCCAGTGATGATTTAACCCGGCGGGGTTTTTCATCACCCAGAATTTCAGTTGGTTCCAGGTCAGCATCCAGGTCCTTGAGGAAATCAGGCTGACTGTCCAATCCTGTAAGAGGTCTGCGGCGCACCCGGCCTGCCGTTTGGTCTGGCTTGGGCTGATCGAGCTCCCGCTGTCCTTCTTCCCTGGACAGATCCTGGGAACCTGTCGGGGGGCGTTTTTCACCCTGCTGGGAGTCTGCCTTCCCGGAGAACCGATCCCGCTCCTTGGGATCATCAGGGGGTTGATCATGTCTTTCAGGATCTGTCATAGTATCTGCCCGGGCTCAAAGTCCCGGGATGGTCTGCTGATTCTTGATAAATTCTAGCATAAATTTGCCTTTCCATCTCTGCCAACAGGATTGGCCCCTGAAAATGGGAGATGGGAACCCTCGATTGACCCCCTGCTCAGCACCACGTACAATACGCCTATGGAGCAAAATGACCGGTTGCGACCGCTGCCTAAAAAATTACTCTTCAGCGGTGAAAAAAGATTCCGCGGGGATCTCAGCGATCCCTTTCAAACCTGGATTCTCGAGCCAGGTCATCGTCCAGGGAGCGGGCCGCTGATCCGCAGCTGGAACAGCTCCCACCCGGGCGGATTTGTGATCTCTCCAATCTTCAACGAAGTCCCCCGGGGCAGGGAGACCGAAGGGAGCTCGCCCGCTCCCCGGTTGATCAATTTTTCAGAGGACTGGGTGGAATACAGCTATGCTCCCCAGGAAGGCCTGCAGGTGGATGCCTTGAATTGGACCCCGGATGTGCGGGTAGTTTGCGGGTCCCTGCAGCTGAGCAACCACAGCATTCAGGACAGAGAAATCAGCCTTACCACTCTCTGCCAGACCCCTCGTGGCCAGGGCTGGACCAGGTTGGGATCCGCTCAGTTCCACGGGAGGGAAATTCTTGCCGGGACCAACAGGAATCTAGCGGTTGGATTCTTCCTTTCTGGTGGCAGATCAGGGGAAACCTCAGCCGGCCTCACCTCGCAGCTTTCCCTTCCGGCAGGAAAGAGGCAGGAAGTCCGCTGGATTTTCGCCAGCGGAGGCTCCCATCAGCAGGTGCTGGAATACCTGGAAGCTGTGATCGAAATGGACTGGGCTGGGAAAGTCGCCCGTCTTAAGGTGCGTCAGGCAGGCCGGTTGCAGATCCAAACCGGGGACACGGGGTGGGATCTTGCTCTGGCATTATCCCGTAAACAGGCTCGATTGATTACCCGCCAGCTGAGCCTTCAGGCCATGGAAAGCCCATCCGCTAGACACTGCATCTCGCCCCTGCAAGCCTGGCAGCTCTCTCAGGCTCTCCTCCCACTTACCTCGGGAGAATTCGCTCAACTGCTCAGCCTGCTCTCAACTGAAGGGGACCGGCCAGCCGCAGGTGGCTCCCATACGGAGAAACACCTTCCCTCTCTTCCCCTGGCAGCAGAGCTCCTCTGGCAAATGCACCGCGCTGGGTGTCCCACTGACCTGTGGGTCAAATACCTTCCCTGGGCTGAAGCCCAGCTCCAGGAATGGTTTGAGCGAGGTCGGGACCGGGATGGGGATGGAGTCCCTGCTCTGGCAGGCCCCAACCCTTACGACCTGCATTCTGATCGACCAGCTCCGGGTAGCTCCCTGGCAGCCATTCGGGCAGGGAGCTCGCTGGAACACCCCGGATTGGCTTCCTTGCTCCTCAATGAGATCCACCGGCTTGGTGAACTTTTTATGATCTCCCAGGGAAAGGACACTGGCAAGCCCTGGTTAGAGGAGCAGGGTAAATTGGCCGCTTTCATCCAGGAATCTTGGTTTCCCGCTCAACACCGCTTTCGGACCAGGGACAGCCTCACTCACCTCACTGCCGGGGAATTCACTTTGTCCCGCTATCTCAAAGAGGGCTGGAATACTCTGGACGAGGATCTCCCCCAACCTTCCCGGCTGATCCTGTATATCCAGAAACTCCCGGAAGGAGACCATCCTCCCCAAATCCAGATCATCCTTCACGGGCTGGACTGGCAGGGACGCCACCGGGTGGAAGAGATCTCCCCGCCGCTGATCAGCTGGGAGGGTCGGGAGGGATGGGCGGTTACAGGTCCCATTTACTCACACCTGACTTACTGCAGGGTAGCCGGGCCGAGTGACCAGGCAAGAGTTCAAGTGCTGGGAACCAGCAGCGACGTGGATGATATCAGCCTGCTGCTCACCCTCTGGAATCCAGATCTGCCAACCCCTGAGCGGAATGATCTCATAGAGCACTCACTGGCAAATCTGGGAGAATATCTCAGCAGGTACGGCTTGAAATCATTTCCAGACAAGACTGCCAAGGCTGTTCAGCTTCCCTGGAACCTGCTGATTGCCCGGGCCCTGCTGCGTCTGGGCAGAAAAATGCTGGTAGCCAACCTGTTCAGCCGTTGGATGGATGCCTCCCTGATCAACATCCGTCAGACCGGGAACACCTTTCCAGACTGGGACTGTCAGACTGGACAGGGATGGGGTAAGGAAAACTGGATAGAAAGTCTGCTGCCAACCACTATCCTGCTCGACCTGGCAGGGCTTACATTTCAGGCAGACGGAGTGCTGGTTTGGGAACCTCAGCAGGATCTCATCCGGGATTTGCGCCTCAGCTACCGGGGGATTCAAATCGAGGTCTGCGCCGATCAGCTGACCATAACCCGGTCGGGAGGAGAAAGGCAATTGATCAGTGGAAAGGGAAAACAGAAAATTCAGCTCTTCAGGTCTTCCTCGGAGAACTCCTCCACCTGATAAATTTCCACCTCCAGGTGAGCCTGCCTCCAGGTATCCTGGGGCAGTCCCATCTTCTGGCACAATCTATCCAGAAACAGCTCCGGTTGGGGCAATTTTTCCCAAACCTGGGGCAGGAATGTCGCTCTGCGGTAGTGATGCTTGAGAATCACCCCATCGATCCCGGGCCGAAGCAGTCCAGGAAGCTCAGCGGGAGAGTTAATGGGGAGCTTCTCTGGTTTAGTCAAAATGGAAATCTCAATCTGTACCTCTCCCAGTTCCTTTTCCGAAAGGGGCGGAAAGCGGGGGTCCTCAAAAGCCGCCGATATGGCCCGATCCCGGACATCTAAAATCAGCGGCTGGGAAGCCTCGATTGAACCCACACAGCCCCTCAATTCGCCGGACTTGGTCAGGGTGACAAAACATGCTCCTGGTTCCTGAAGACTGGGGGGAAAATCCCCCAGCTTCAGAACGGGAAGGTCCTGCCTTTTGAGGGCCTGCTCTATGGTTGTCCGGGCAGTCTGTAGCAGAATACCCTGCTCTTCACGGGAAAGTTTTCTGGTCATAATCTTGCACCTTATCGATCACTATAGTCAAGGTAACCCTGGAAAAAGGCATACCACAAGTGGTAGCACTTGTAGGTTACCGGGAATCTTTCGGAAAAGTCCTCAGGAGCCCGAAGCAGGTTCCCGGGAAGTTTTTTATGTTTCTATACGAAAAATACGGTAAAATAAAGGCAGATTCCGGGTTACCTTTATTAGTATTATAACGGAATGACAATAAAACAAGATCGACCTGGAAGGCAACCCACCCCCGGTTCGCAAAACAGGACCGCCAGGGGGGTTTTTAACGTACTGCTGGTTGCTGTCCTCTCTGCTACCCTTTTTACCACCATCCCAGCTACAGGCATGGGGATTAATGCATCCCCTTTTCAAAGCCTTTCTGCAGGAGGTATTGGCTCGTCTGAGGATACTCCTCAACCGGACCTGCACGTCGGTCTGGTAGTCGGTCATTGGGGTCATGATACCGGCGCTGTCTGTCCCCCCAGCCTGGGTGGCTATATGGAAGTGGATATCAACTACACCGTAGCTGACCTGACCCGCCAGTACCTGGAAGCTGAGGGGGTGAAGGTCGACCTGCTGAAGGAATTCGACAGCCATCTGGATGGTTATCTGAGCAACGCGCTGATCTCCATCCATGCTGACACCTGCGAATACATCCCTGAGCTGGGAACAGGGTATAAAATCGCTGAGGCAGTTGACAACAAAAGGCCCGAACAGGCAGCCCGGTTG
>JANTFT010000028.1 GCA_024763275.1 Anaerolineales bacterium
TGAAAATTGAAAGGTTTTTTATAAAAATTTAATACAGATCAAACCTGGATCTTCCTTGCTGGAGGACTAAAAAAAAAGGTCCGGCTGGTTTTTCACGCCGGACCTTTGCTTGCCGTAAGAACTGCTGGTTATTTTTTACGATCAGCCTGCTGGGCTTCTTCCAGGGACCAGCCTTCCAGGACCGCCTGGCGGGAGAGCCGGATTTTTCCGTCCTTACTGATGTCCGTCACCATAACGGTGATCTCGTCCCCAAATTCGACCACATCCTCAACATTCTTGACGTGGCTGGATTCCAGCTGGGAAATATGTACCAGGCCGTCAATGCCCGGGAGTATTTCCACAAAAGCGCCGAAAGTCTTAATGCCCACAACCCGTCCGGTGTAGATACGCCCGATTTCAGGAACAGCGGTCAGCCCTTCGATCCGCTCCTGAGCCATACGGGCACTTTCCGCATTGTCAGAGGCGATATATACCAGGCCGTCATCATCGATATCGATCTTGGCGCCGGTAACTTCCTGGATCTCGCGAATGGTCTTTCCACCGGGACCAATAATGGCTCCGATCTTGTCAACCGGAATGCGGATCGCTTCGATGCGGGGCACATACGACTTCAGATCCGGCCGCGGGGCTGAGATGGTTTCCAGCATTTTACCCATGATCAGAGCCCGGGCCGCTTTGGACTGTTCCAGGGCCTCAGCCATGATCTGGGAGGAAAGACCTTTCAATTTGATATCCATCTGCAGGGCCGTGATGCCCTTCTCTGTACCGGCAACTTTAAAGTCCATATTGCCGACGTGGTCTTCCAAACCCTGGATATCGGTCAGTATGGCATAGCGGTCATCTTCTTTTACGAGTCCCATTGCCACACCGGCGACCGGGGCTTTGATGGGAACTCCTGTGTCCATCAGCGAAAGGGTCGATCCACAAACGGATGCCATCGAGGAAGAGCCGTTGGAGGACAGTACTTCTGATACCAACCGGAGAGTATAGGGAAATTCCTCTTCCGGAGGAATTACCGGCAGCAGCGCCCGCTCAGCCAGGGCACCGTGACCCACCTCGCGGCGGGAAGTTCCCCGCAGGAATCTGACTTCGCCAACCGAAAACGGTGGGAAGTTGTAGTGGTGCATGTAGCGTTTGGTCTCCACGGGGGAAAGATTATCGATCAGCTGGGCATCCCGCGGTGTTCCCAGGGTGGTCAAGGTCATCACCTGGGTCAATCCACGGGTGAACAGACCGGAACCGTGCGCCCGGGGGCTGGTGTTGACATCACACCAAATATCGCGGACCGTGGTCAGGTCTCTCCCATCCGGCCTGATACCCGTCTCGAGAATGCGGGCCCGGATGGCATATTTCAACACCTCTTCAAAGGCCTCTTTGATATCACGGGAAGCGATGTCCTGATTCTCAGCAAAGGATTCCAGCACCTCGTCCCGCAGTTTATCCAGAGCTCTCTGGAAATCCACTTTCTCCAGACCCTGCTCCAGGATAGCTTCGATGCCCGGCAGGGATTTCTCCCGCACCTGGGCTTTCAATTCCTCGCTGACGATGAAGGAAACGTATTCCTTTTTAGCTTTCCCGATTTCCTGAGCCATCTTCTCCTGAAGCTCGATCAGCGGTTGAATGGCTTTTTGACCCCATTCCAAGGCTTCCAGGATGACCTCTTCAGAGACCTCTTTTGAGTTGCTCTCCACAGTCAGGATAGCTTCTTTGCTGCCAGCCATGACCAGATCCAGGTCGGATTCTTTGATCTCATCATAAGTGGGATAGGCTACAAACTTGCCGTTGATGCGCCCCACCCGGATGGCCCCAATAGGACCGTCCCAGGGAATATCGGAGATCAACAGCGCTGCCGAAGCGGCAATGATGCCGATGATATCCATAGGCTGCTTGCCATCCGCGGAAAGCGCGTACAGGATCACCTGGACGGAATTGCGGAGATCTTTCGGGAACAGGGGCCGAATGGGTCGATCGATCAGCCTGGCAGTCAGGGTAGCATCCTCTCCAGGGCGCCCTTCCCGGCGGAAAAAGCTTCCCGGGATGGAACCACTGGCATACATGCGCTCCTCATAGTTCACTGTGAGCGGGAAAAAATCTGCACTTTCATTGGCGTCATCGCTCATCGTGGCTGTACCGAGCATTACGGATTCTCCCAGCTGGACAGTCACAGCGCCGCCTGCTTGGGCAGCCAGCCTTCCAGTTTCAATGAGAATTTCCTTACCATCAATTTCCACTGTATATTTCTTTGATTCTGGTTTCATTTTTTTCCTCCTGCCGGTATTCTAAGGGTCAGGTATTGGGAGCTGAGGACAATCTCTTGTCATTACCTCCCAATACCCTACCTGACTAGAATGCACGGACTTGTTTACATTCTAAGTTGGAATTAGGTGTTAATCGTACATTTATCTTGTTATTCAGTTTATACCCTCAGGGAGAAATTGATCCACCGCTCTGGTTTGGTCCCCCATCCGACACTACCTAACCGCACCGACAACCGCATTTCTCTGCTGTGCCAGGAATATTCCTGGCTTCTAAAAATAAACCGAGGGGCATCTGGAGCACCCGCTCGGTTCAATTTCCTTACTTTCTGCGCAAACCCAACCGATCAGTGATTGCGACGTAGCGTTGATAATCTTCCCGCTTCAAATAGGCCAGCAATCTCCGGCGCTGTCCGACCAGCTTCAACAAACCCCTACGGGAAGATTCATCGTGGGAGTGATCCTGAAGATGTTCCGTCAGGTCTGCGATCCGGGTGGTCAGCAAGGCAATTTGAACTTCCGGTGAGCCGGTATCGTTCTGGTGCCTGCCGAATTCCTTTACTATTTCTTCTTTTTGTGCTTTAGCAATGCTCATGACGTCTGCTATCTCCTCAATTTATCAGTTTCTGCCTTCTAGCAGGTCTCCAAATCCGCAGGATGCCCCACCGATCGGTCTAGTCAGCACGGAAATTATACCAAACAGAACCGGGTTGGCAAGGATGCTCATTTCCGGTCCAGGATCTCCCTTGTTCGGGCAACATCTCCCTCGATCTGGGCTATCAGATCGCTAACCCGGTCGAACTTTCGCTCATCCCGCAAGCGCTCAACAAAGTACAGCCTGATTTGCTGTCCGTAGAGATCACCAGAAAAATCCAGGATATGGGATTCAATACGCGGGCTTTTCAGATCACTTCCAAAGGTCGGCCGAACGCCGATATTGGTCACAGCAGACCTGTATTCACCTCCGACAACCGCCCGGCAGGCATATACACCCTGTTTGAGATCCACCAATTCCGGGTGGACCTCAAGATTGCTGGTGGCAAATCCCAGGCTTTTCCCACGATTATCACCCCTGATCACCGCGCCACTGATCTCGAAATCCCGTCCCAGTAACGCGGCAGCTTTATGAACATCCCCTTCCCGGAGCAAGCGTCGGATCCTGCTGGATGAAACCAGGTCACCGGCAACCTGGTAAGGGGGTATTTCCAGGATCTGGAACCCAACTTGCGAGCCAATTTCCCGTAAGACCACACCAGTACCTTCCCTGTCTTTTCCCAGGGCGAAGTCATAACCAATCATCAGATTCTCAAAGCCGAAAGCTTGATGCAGGCTGGAAATAAAATCCCTGGCAGACAACCGCGAGGTTTCCAGGCTGAAAGGGTAGGTAAAGACCACATCGACGCCCATTTCCTCCAGGATCCGGGCTCGGGCATCCGGAAGAGTGAGGTAAAAGGGACGGGTTTCCCCTTTCAGGACCAGCTGGGGATGGGGGAAAAAAGTAACCACAACGGAAGGAAGGCCGGCAGCCCGGGCGCCTTCCACCAGAGGGCGAATGATCTGCTGGTGGCCGAGATGCAGACCATCAAAACTTCCTATGGTCATCCAGGACCGTTCCAGCTTCAGCTCGTTGAGATCATGAATGTGCTGCATCATACCAGGATCAGGAGGTCAAAAATACTTTGCGCGGCTGCCAGAGATTTTCCCCTTCAACCACTTCCAGCAGAGCAATCAAATCCCCCTGCTCACTCAGTCCACGCGCCCAGCCGCTGTCACCTGGTTGGGCTGGGATGCGGTGGCCGTGCTTGATCTTATCCACATCCTCAGGGGTAAGCTCAACCGTATGCCAGTCCGCAAGCGTTTCAGCGGCAGGAATCAGATATTTATACCAATCCCCCACCTCAAAGGCTTCTTGCAGGTCCTGGAGGCGGACGGCATCACGCAGAGTGAATTGACCGTTCTTTGTGCGCCTCAAGCCGGTCAGGTGGGCTCCCACACCAAGATCATTGCCCAGATCATTGGCCAGGGAACGCACATAGGTTCCCGACGAGGCATAAACGTCGACTACAGCCTCCGGGGGCGCCCATTCCAGCAGCTCCAGGTTGTAAACGTTGATCATGCGAGGTTCAAGCTCCACTTCCTCGCCGCGGCGGGCCAGGTTATAAGCCTTTTCACCGTTGATCTTAATGGCAGAATGAGCAGGAGGCACTTGAGCGATCTTGCCCTCGTAATTACGCAGCAATTTCTGAAAATCTTCCTCGGTAAGATGATCAACAGATTTGGTCTCTCCTACCTGTTTTCCTTCCGTATCATAAGTATCGGTAGCAACTCCGAAACGCACAATGGCCTGATAGCGCTTGTCCGAGGCTGAAAGGAATTCGCTCAAGCGTACTGCCGGGCCAATCAGCACAACCAGTACACCGGAGGCCCGGGGATCCAAAGTGCCAGTATGTCCAGCCCTGCGGATCCCGGTGCCCTGACGGATCACCTTGACGACATCGTGCGAGGTCATCCCAACCGGTTTATCGACAACCAATGCACCTGTAACAAAATCCTTTAAATCATCTTTGTTCATTCAACAAACTCCCCAGCTGATCATATACTGAAAATCAGCTTTTTCCGGAACGACCCATGGATTTGCGAGTCGCTTCCAGCACTTCTTCCTGCACCCGTTCCAGGTCACCTCTAATTTCCGCGCCAGCGGCAGGTTTATGGCCACCTCCCCCGAACTGGGTGGCAATGCTGGCAACATCAAATCCCGGCTGGGACCGCCAGCTTACCTTAACTGTTCCATCAGTTTGTTCCACAAACACCACACAAATGTCTGTATCTCTGATCCGGGACAGGACATTTACCAGGTCAGCATCATCCCTGCCGGAGTACTCTGCTATCCGGCGATCTTCCAGGTTAAGCGAAGTCCACACCAGGCGGTCCTGCAGCTTGATCCGCGACAATCCCTGACCCCAGTAGCGAACGGCCTCAAAGGACTTTTCAAGCATGGCCTTGCGGTAAAGCTCCTGCATATTGGCGCCCTTCTCCATCAGATCAGCGGCAATGCGCAGTGTCCGGGGGGTGGTGTTGGAGGTTCGGAAACCCAGGCTGTCCGTGAGCAGCCCGGTCAGCAGGGCTTCTGCGACGGGCAGACTGATGGGATAGGAAAGCGTCAGAGCCAAATCATAGATAATCTCCACAGTGGCAACTGCGTCATCCTTAACAATATTCAATCTCGCAAAATGGGTATTGGTAGGATGGTGATCGATATTCACATCCGGCTCACCGTATTCATCCAGGACACTGCCGATGCGCTCAATGTCTGAACTGTCAACGACAATGATCAGGTCGTAGATACCATCCACTTTTCGGGAAACCCGATCTGCACCTGTCAGGTGGCAAAATACCAGCGGGACACCATCTTCCAGGACAAAGTTAACTTCCTTGCCCAATTCCTCAAGCATCAACCCCAAACCCAGCAGGGAACCGACCGCATCGCCATCAGGCCTGATGTGGGAGATGACCAGCAGGCGTTCTGCCCGGGAAACCAGGGACCCAAAATCCTCTATCTGCTCGCTATTCATCCTGGTCATCCAGCCCTTTTTGCTCTTCCAATTCAGCAAATATCTGATCCAGGCGCTCCACCCGCTCAGGAGTTGGATCCCAGTGAAACCTTATCTGAGGGAAACTCCGCAAATGGGAGATGCTCATCACCAGCTGGGAGCGGATAAAGCCCGCAGCCCGCTGCAAAGCCCGCATGATCTCATCTTTCCGCTCCGACCCGTGCGCAGCGGTAACGTAAATATCCGCATAGGCCAGCTCCCGATCCACGTCCACACTGGTAACATTCACCCCTTCCAGGCGGGGATCGCTGATTTCCTGCAGGAATAACAAGGTCAGGTCCCGCTGAATGCGGTCAGCTATTCGTTCGCTTCTAGATTCTGAAACCATATGTTACCTATACTGCTGATACCATCTCAATAACATAACTTTCCAGGATATCGCCCTCCTGGAAATCGGAGAAACCTTTTAATCCCACACCGCACTCGAAGCCTTCCCGAACCTCATTGACATCATCCTGGTGGCGTTTCAGGGAAGCAATGCCGCCTTCGAAAGCGATTTTGCCCTCCCGGAGCACACGGATTTTGGCGTTGCGCCGGATCTCTCCGCTTTCCACACGGCAGCCAGCCACCTGGTCATACTTTCCGGAAGGAAAGACCTTCAGCACCTGAGCCCGGCCGATGAGGATCTTCTTCTCAACCGGCTCAAGCATACCCTGGAGAGCTTTTTCAATGTCTTCGATCAGGTGATAGATGATCTTATACTTGCGGATCGATATGCCTTCGCTGTCAGCTAAACGCTTGGCCGCATTATCGGGGTCCACATTGAACCCGATAATGATGGACTTGGTGGCTGAAGCCAGCATGACATCATCATTGGTGATGCGGCCCGTGGCAGCATGGATCACTTTGACGCCGATATTCTGTTCCCCACCGCTTTTCAGGTCTTTCACGGAGGAAACAATCGGTTCTAGAGAGCCCTGGACATCCGCTTTGATGATCAACCGGAGCTCATCCTCTTCTCCTGCCTGCACCCGGGCAAAGAGCTGCTCCAGACTGGCCGCAGACTCAGCGTCCGCCTCTTTGCGACCAGCTTCAAGCTGGCGGTTATCGATGATTTCCCGGGCTGCTTTTTCGCTTTCCACAACGTTGAAAAGCTCGCCGGCTTTGGGCACATCGCTCAAACCCATCACCGATACCGGCACAGAGGGTCCAGCTTCAGTGATCTTTGCGCCAGTGTAATCGAACATAGCTTTTATGCGTCCGTAGGAATTACCAGCCAGGACGGTATCACCAGTTCTCAAAGTACCGTTCTGCACCAGCAGAGTTGCCATCACGCCCCTCCCCTTGGTCAGTTCGGCTTCAATGACTGTGCCAAAGACCTCACCCTGAGGATTGGCCAGGATCTCCAGGTCATCTGCTACCAGCAAAATGGCTTCTAACAGGTCTTCCAAACCGATTTTCTCCGTCGCTGAGAGGGGAACAAAAATGGTATCACCATCCCAGTCGTCAGGAACGATGCCGATATCTGCCAGCTGCTGTTTGACCTGCTCGGGCGCCGCGTTGTCCTTATCAATTTTATTGAGAGCAACGATCATAGCAACTTGCGCTGCCCGGCTATGGGCGATAGCTTCCTCTGTCTGCGGCATGACACCATCATCAGCAGCCACAACCAGGATGACAATATCAGCTCCCTGGGCGCCGCGGGCCCGCATGGCAGTGAAAGCCGCGTGGCCAGGCGTGTCGAGGAAGGTGATGGTCCTGCCCTTATGCTCGATCTGGTAGGCGCCAATATGCTGGGTGATCCCGCCTGCTTCTCCTGCTGCCACCGAGGTATCCCGGATGGCATCCAGCAGAGAAGTCTTTCCGTGATCAACATGGCCGAGGATGGCGACTACCGGCGGACGCCTTTCCAGCTGGCTCAGATCCTCTTCTTCCAGTTTCTTACGCCAGAGAGGAACCTCAACCTCTTCGATGGCTTCCTCTTCTACTACCTGGATTGGGACAGCCTCGAATCCCATTTCCGCAGAGACAATTGCAGCTGTATCAAAATCAATCTCTTGATTGATATTAGCCATCATGCCGTTCGCCATCAAGGTCTTGATGACCTCAATCGGACTGGCTTCCAATGTTTGAGCCAGTTCCCGGACAGTGATGCTGACTGGCAGTTCTATTGTTTTGTTCTCTTGTCCGTTTTCACTCATATATTACCTCGCTGGTTCTGGTTGCTTGCGATCACCCAGGATCGGTCTTCATTGATCCGCTTGCAGCTCAGCCGGGAGGGACTCCAGATAAGCCCTCAACCTTTCCCTGTCCCTGTCTGATAAATTCGTTCTCAGAGCTTTGGAAAGATTCTTTTTAATGCCTCTCTCCCAGCAAGACGGGTTAGCGTGCAGATAAGCCCCCCGGCCGGGGTGTTTACCGGTCTCGTCCACAAATACTCCGTCCGGAGTCCGCACAATCCGCACCAGAGTTTTCTTATCCTGGCTCTGCTGGCAGGCCACACACATTCGCTGGGGTACATGTTTCCGTCTTGGCATGCTGTCAGTCCAAATTACTCTTCTTCCTGATCCGGGCTCTCATCGACTTCGCCAGGATCAGCTTCAGCTTCGCTCTCCCCTTCCGGGACCTGGTTTTCCTGATCAGGTTCGGGTTCGAGTTCAGGGTTTTCCTCAGCCTCCGTTCCCCCGGAATCATTCACCTCAGCCGGCAAAGGATCTTCCTGCTCTGCAGCGGACGCATCCTCAATTTCCTCTGCCCCCTGATCTCCCCCCTCGCTGGCGTCTTCTGGCAGGTCCTGGGTTTTCTCCTGGTCCCCTTCTCCGTCCGGTTCCTTTTCCTCTGATTGCTCCTCTCCTGCGTCATCAGCATCTTCAGCTTTACCCTCGGCATCTTCTACTACTTCAACCTTGGGACTGCCAGAACCGGGCAGGATCAGTTCCTCATCAATATCATATTCCTCTGAAAGCGGCTGGTAGCCGATCATCACTTCCAGGGCACTCTCGATCTGTTCGATGGAAGCCGGGCCAATGCCGTCAATATCCCTGATGGAATCCGGCACCAGCAGCAAACGGTAAGCCAGTTCACCGACATTAAGCAGGCCGGTTTCATCAAGCAGTTTTTCCACCTTGGCAGGCAGACCCAGAGTCATGATCGGCAGATCATAAGCGTCATCGGGAACAGCCTGTTTGGCAGCCTGAATGCGAGCCTGCTGCTTTTTAGTGATCTCCCGGCGCTCTTCGATCAATCCCGCCTCAACCCGGTTGTTAAAGCTATGAAGCTCGCGGTATTCCTCGGGGGTGATGGGGCGGCTTTCCGCCTTTTTAGCCAAAATGGCCTCAATTCTGGGGATGGCCGCGGCTTCCAGGTCCTTGTAATCGGCGTAACGGGGATCATTCTCAATCCTGAAGAGAGTTTCTGAGACCGCTTCAAAGAGGCCTTTGATATCGATCCGCCAGCCTGAGAGTTTGGCCGCCAGGCGGGCATTCTGTCCATTCCTGCCGATTGCCAGGCTGAGCTGATCTTCAGGAACCACAACAGTAGCGGTGGGCATTCCGTCAGCTTCCTTATTCAGATAAACGCTCAGCACCCGGGCGGGGCTCAAAGCTTTGGCGATAAATTCTTCCGTATTGGGATTCCACTCGATGACATCGATCTTTTCATCGCTCAGTTCCCGCACGATCGCTTGAATGCGTACACCCCGGATGCCCACACAGGCTCCCACAGGATCCACGCCAGGTTTCAAAGCAGAAACAGCCACTTTGGAACGATAGCCTGCTTCTCTGGCGATGGAACGAATTTCCACCAGCCCCTGATAGATTTCAGGAACCTCGTTTTCCAGAAGCCGCCGCAGGAAATCGCGGTGGGCCCTGGAAAGGATGATGCGAGGTTCCCGGGTGGTTTCCTCGACATCCAGCAGCAGAGCCCGGATCCGATCGTGGACGCGGTAGTATTCTCTGGGAATTTGCTGGTTGCGGGGCATTTTACCCTCGGCGTTGATGTTCAAGCCAATGGTAAGCTCATGATGGTGAACCGCCTGGATCACTCCAGTAACGATCTCGCCGATCTTACTGGAGTAGTACTCATACTGGGCCTGCCGCTCCGCCTGGCGGATGCGCTGCTGGATCACCTGACGGGCTGTCTGGGCAGCTACCCGGCCAAAATCCTCCGGTGTGCTCTCGACCATTTCCAGGTCTCCCAGCTGGGTATCCGGATTCACTTTACGGGCTTCTTCCAGTAAAACTTCGGTGCGGTTGTCCTGGATGTCCTCAACAACCTCTTTTTCAACGAAAATCGTCACTTCCCCGGATTCCAGGTCAATTTCCGCTTCCACTTTCTGGGCGCTGGACGCGTTCACAGAGCGGCGGTAGGCAGAAACCATGGCATCCCGCAGGGCTTCGACAATGATCTCCTCAGGGAGGTTCTTCTCGTTGATGACCTGTTTAAAGGCCAATGCAAATTCAGTTTTCATTTCAATATCTCCAACTACTTTTACCGGGAGGGTTGGCTCAGGCTGGAAAGGCATTAAAAAAAGTGGGACAGTCCCACTTTCCGTTGCCGCCAATATTGCTTCCCCCCTCTGGAAGAACATTCTATCATGTTTAAAAAGGGCTGGCAAGGTATCATCCCCGGCTTCATTCCCCATGACAGCGGGGGGATTCCCAACCCGTTCGCCTAATTCCGGCTCTCTTCCTGGAGATTCTGGGAGAGCAGCTTCTTCAAGAATGTCTTTTCATCTTCCTCAGATTTGATATCGCCATCCAACCAGCCATTCCGCAGGCTGGTGAGGATCTCAGCATAACGGGGACCAGGCTCGATTCCGGCATCGGATAGATCCTTTCCCGTGATCCCGGTTTTGACATGCTGCCAGGAGGACAAATAGCGCGAAAGTATGCCCTTTAAAGATGGCTCCGGGGCGTACAGGTAAACCGCATAAATCGCCAGATTGGGGATGCGGTCAAGAACCGCCGCAGCCTGACTGGGAGGTAGATCATTCAAATCTTCCAGCTCATGGTACAGACGGGAGGCATATTTAACTATATCTGTCAGAGCCCGCACCAACCGCAGACGGCTGGTCACCGGACTGTCGATAGGTGAACACATCAGCCAGATGGTGTAAAAAAGGGCCTGTCTGAAAGAGAGATTACCAACTTCCTCCTCTACCAGCCATTCCTGAGGGGGTTTCCTGGAGGGCAGGGATTCGATCAGTTCACGGAGATTCCCGTTCCAGACCAGATCAGGATGGATAGCTTTGAGAATGGTCAGTTCATCAAGCCGGTCCATCATGGCAGCGGCCCGGCTTTCACCCTGAATGCGGTCGAACTCGTGCCGGATGCGGTCCCCAGACACACGCTTGAGCAGCTCCTTAGCTTCCAGCATCAGCTCCCGGGTGCGGTCATCCAGCTTGAAGCCATAACGCTGCTCATAGCGGACTGCCCTGAGAATCCGCGTCGGGTCATCCACAAAAGACAGGGAGTGAAGCACCTTCACGGTCTGACTTTTTAAATCCTCTAATCCACCCCAATAATCGTAAAGCTCACCGTAATGCTGGCCGTCCAGGCGCAGGGCCAGAGTATTGATGGTGAAGTCCCTGCGGTGCAGGTCCAGCTTGATGCTGCCCCTGGCAACAGTAGGCAAAGCAGAGGGATGAGTGTAAAACTCACGCCGGGCACTGATAAAATCGAGGGATTCCGGCAGGGTTTCTTTGACCTTCTTGGTATTTCCCAGAATGATCAATTCGTCTTTATCGATGACCCACTTGGCCGTGTTAAAGCGGCTGTGGCTGATCACCCTTCCGCCATGCCTTTCCCTGATAGCTTCCGCCAGGGCAATGGCATCCCCCTCCACAACCAGGTCAAAATCCAGACTGGGCCGGTCCAGCAGCAGATCGCGCACGAATCCCCCCACAATGTACAGCGGAGTCTTCATCTCAGCGGCCACATCAGCTATCTTGCCCAGCAGGGCAACTCTGCCCGCCGAGAGGGAACTTTCCAGCTTGGCGGCCAGGTTCTGCCGGCCAGGGGGTGGGCGGTGGGGAGCGAGGATCTTGATCAGATCCGTGCGAGTAATGATGCCTACCACTTTCTTGGACCGGGAACTTACCACCGGGATTTGACCCCAGCCCGATTCCATCATCACGTCCTGGATATGCTCGATAGAATCCGCGGGGAAAACCCGCACATTGCCTGCTTCCATGATGGAGGCAGCTGTCACATCCAGACCATGGGTCACGGCCCGGTCCACCGCCCGGCGGGTTACCAGACCCAGAACTTGATTCCCTTCGACCACAGGATATCCCTCAAATCCGTCCTGCAGCATCATCTCTGCTACCTGGCTGACCGGGGTATCCGGTGCCACGATCTGGGGATCCTTGGACATGATGTCTTTGGCCCGGATGGCAGGTTTAACATACTGGGGCAGGATGCTGGTGAGTTTCTGGTAAATTTCAGCCAGGGTGCCATTGGTGATCAAAGCAGCGGCAGCCCGGGGATGACCTCCCCCTCCTTCAAACTCGGCAAGTACGTCGCTGACGTCAATCTTGTCATCTGTGGAGCGGGCAATGATCTGCACCCCGCCAGATGTTGTCAGCAGCAGGAAAAGCGCGTCAGGATCCAGCAGGTCACGCAGCTTATGAGCCAGGCTGGAGAGCTCTTCGTGCAAACCGGTAGCATCAGCCCGGGTCAGGATTATACTGTGCCCATGGATGATCAAGCTCTCAGCATTAGCCCGCAGGTTTTCGTAAACTTCCTGCTGGGATTGCGATAGGGGGTGATTGATATAATCTGAAACAATTTCCAGGCTGGCCCCCCGTTCTACCAGGATGCCGGCCGCGTAAATGTCTTCGGCTTTGGTCCGGGCATAAATCAGCGACCCGGTATCTTCGTATATCCCCAGTAAAAGAAGAGTGGCCTGGATGGGCGTAAGAGGAATATCGCACTCCTGAATAGCCTGCACCAGGATTGTGGCAGTCGCCCCGAAATCGCTGATAGTGATTTCCCAATCTTCCGGGAGATCTTCCCGCTCCAGGTGATGGTCAATGACCCTCACCCGGGGGTTCTTCACCATGCCTTTGATGCTGGTCATTGCCTGGGTGTCCACCAGACAGACTGACTCGATCGGCTCATTGGGCAGATCGCGGGGATCTACAAAAGGAAGTTCCACTCCATAGAGGTTCAGAAAAGCCTCTACATTGCGGTTCATCTGCCGGGGCAGCACCGGAGTCAAATTCTGATCCAGCAGATACGCACCCAGCAACGATGCCAGGCCATCAAAATCTGTCCTTTCATGAGTCAATATGATATCCATAGCACTTTCCCCGCTGAGCGGATTACTTCAAGGATATTGTACCCTAAAGGCCTGCGGGGGAGATAAGTCAGGCCGTAAACTGGAGACAGACAGATGTTTTCAGTCAGGTTTGATCCTATTCCACCCAGCAGACAGCTTCTGGCTGGCGCTCCCTATCCCCAACCTATAACGTATAATACAACCATGAAAACCATCACCGTCTTCGGCGGTTCTTTACCTACTCCCGGATCCCCCGCCTACCAGGAAGCTCAGCATCTGGGCACACGGCTGGCTGAATCAGGTTACGCGGTCCAAACCGGGGGCTATATCGGCACCATGGAAGCAGTCTCCCGGGGTGCCGCGGAAGCCGGAGGTCATGTAATCGGCGTGACCTGCGACGAAATTGAAGCCTGGCGCCCTGTCGCTCCCAACCACTGGGTTATAGAACAGAAGCGCCGCCCTACTCTCCGGGAACGCCTTTTTGTCCTCATCGATGAGTGTGATGGCGCAATCGCCCTCCCAGGAGGAATAGGCACCCTGGCAGAGATCGCCCTGACCTGGGCCCAGCTCCAGATCCAACCTGCAGACAGCCGGCCGCTGATACTGCTGGGAGCAGGTTGGCAAGAAACCATCCAGACTTTCACCAATCAATTAGGATTCTATATCAAGGAAGCCGACCAGAAGCGGATCTTATTGGTTCCCGATATCGAGAGCGCCGTTGACTATCTGAAGCAGAGCTTGCCATGACCGCCATCAATCCGGCAAAACTCAGGATCCAGGCAGCAGAGCTGGGAGAGCTGCTGGCAGAGCCGGAGCAGCTGATTCCCCGATTGCATGACCTGTTCGCTTATTACAGCTCTCACATCCGGCAGACCAGCCTGTCGAAAATCCCCCTGAGGTTACAGAGCTACCAGACCCCGGCTCCGGTACTGCAGGCCCTGAACGCAGAGTTCAAAGACCGCCTGGAGGAAGACCCCCAGGCTGGTTTCCGGCTGGCTGATACCCTCTGGCGGGAAAAATGGGTGGAATTCCGCCAGCTGGCAATCTCTATCCTGGGCTGCCTCCCCCCGGATAATATCGAGGAAATCCTCCTGCGGGTCAGGAATTACCTGAAAGACTGCACTACGGAGGATATCCGCCGCCTGGTGATGGACGGCGGAATGGAGCGGGTGGCAGCGGAAAGCCCAGACAGATATCTGGTTTTCATCCAGGAACTGATCAACAGCGAGACCGAAGCCGATCATCAGGCCGCCCTGTATGGATTGGGTTATTTCGCAGGAAACAGTGACTATCCCAACCTGCCGGCCCTCTATCAAAAACTGAGCCAGATCCTGCTGGCTGAGGAAAGCGGACTGGTCAGGGAAATCAGCTCCCTGCTGCGGGTCCTGATAACCCGCTCAGAGCAGGAAACAGCCTATTTCCTAGCCCACCAGCTGAGAGCGTCTCCCAAACCCCGAATAATAAGGATCACCCGCCAGGTTCTGGGGGCATTCTCAGAGGAAAATCAGCGCCTGCTTAGAGATGAGCTGGGAAAACATAAGTAAAACAGAGATAACCGGTTGATTTGCCCTCGACTTCCCATTTAGGAGAGAGCTGCCGAGGGGGGCAGATCGTGTGATTGGCTGGAGGAGTGTCCTTGACAAGGAAGGGGCTAAATCCTATACTGTTCCTGACAATTGAAACAGCACGGGGAGCCGCCTGACGGCTGAGAGGAGGACAGAGTCTTCGACCCGCGAACCTGATCCGGATCATACCGGCGGAGGGATGCCCAACAAAAAAGACTCTCCTCCGCAAAGAGGAGGTTTTTCTTTAATAACATGCGCGCATACATTTTCGCTAACGGTGTTTTTGAGCACCCTGGCCACCCCCCGAATCTGACAGCGGAAGATCTGGTGATCGCCGCTGACGGCGGCAGTCACCACTGCCGGGAGCTGGGGATTATCCCGGACTTCCTGATCGGGGATCTGGACTCTGCTGATCCGGACCTGACAGCCCTGTGGGAAGAAAGCGGTACAAAAGTGATCCGCTACCCTACTGTTAAGGACCAGACCGACCTTGAGCTGGCCCTGATGCTGGCTCAGGAACAAGGAGCTGATGAGATCCTGGTATACGGCGCTGCTGGCGGCCGGCTGGATATGACTTTTGGCAACCTGACCCTGCTGGCCCATCCCGGCCTGCATATACCTGCTACTCTGATCTGCGGAAGCGAGGAGGTCCACCTGATAAAGCCGGGGGAGAAGCTGATTCTAAAAGGCCTGCCCGGGGAGACCCTCTCTCTGATCCCTCTGGACCCAGACACAACAATCGTGTCTGCCAGGGGAGTGGGCTATCCGCTGGAGGAGGAGGAACTGATCTACGGGACCACCCGGGGCATCAGCAATTACCTGGAAAACAGCCAGGCCGAGATCACCCTGACTGCCGGTCTGCTGGCAGTGGTCCACAACCGGGCATTTCCCTCCAAGGAGAGTTAGAACCTATGAAGCTGAAAACCTTATTCATGATAGTTGGAATTCTTGTAGTGGCCGGGGCCTGCCGGCCCCAGCCGACAGGTCCTGAAACCCTGACGGTAATGACCCACGACTCATTTGCAGTCTCCGATGAGGTGGTCCAGATCTTTGAAGAACAAAACAATGTTATAGTCCAGTTCCTGGAAGTCGGTGACACAGGAACCGCGGTGAATAAAGCCGCTCTTTCCAAAGACAACCCGCTGGCGGATGTATTTTATGGAGTGGACAACACTTTTCTCAGCCGGGCGCTGGAAGAGGGGATCTTCGAAGTCTATGATTCCCCCCTGCTGGAGCAGATCGATCCAGCTTACCAGCTGGATCCAACCCACCAGGCTCTTCCGGTAGATTTCGGGGATGTCTGCCTGAACTACCAGAAATCCTTCTTCGAACAAGCCGGCCTGGAACCTCCGGAAACCCTGGAAGACCTGGTCAAACCAGAATACCGGGACATGCTTACCGTAGAAAACCCAGCCACCTCCTCTCCCGGGCTGGCCTTTCTGCTGACCACAGTAGGATATTTCGGAGAAGATGGCTACCTGGACTATTGGAAAGCTCTGGTCGCCAATGGGGTGGAGATCGTCAATGATTGGGAAACTGCCTACTACAGCGCCTTCAGCCAAGCAGGGGGACCGGATCCCATTGTGGTTTCTTATGGATCCAGCCCACCTTTCGAGGTGCTCTACTCGGAAGAACCGCTTGAGGAAGCTCCCACAGCGGCTATCACCTCGCCGGGCACCTGCTTCCGTCAGATCGAATTTGTGGGAATCCTCAAGGGTACAACCCAGCGGGATCTGGCAGAAAAATGGGTCGATTTCATGCTCAGTCCAACTTTCCAGGAAGATATTCCCCTGAACATGTATGTCTTCCCGGTCAACAGCCAGGCCAAACTAGCTGAGGTTTTCCAGCAATATCTGGTTGTGCCGGAAGTGACGGCTGACGTGACTCCGGCGATGATCGCTGAAGGCCGGGAGCGCTGGATCGAAGCCTGGACAGAGACCGTACTCAGGTGAGGCCTCACTCCCGGCAGATTCTCCCGGGAACCAATCCCTCTCCTGAGCCCCGGGATGGTTAGCTCCCCAAGAGAGTATTGCCTATGCGCAATAGCCAGACACCCTCAGCAGCTCCGCGGCCAAAGTCTCCCGGCCTGAATCTCTGGATCCTGCCGGTCCTGTTCATGGGGATTTTCTACTTCTACCCCCTGGGAAAGATCACCCAGCTGAGCTTCGCCCGGGCTGCGAACGAGGCCTGGCCAGGCGTGCGGGAATTCTTGAGCTCGCCCTCCATAGCGCGGGTGATCGGCTTCACCTTCAAGCAGGCTATCCTCTCCACCCTGCTGACCCTGGTGGTAGGGCTGCCAGGAGCCTATCTATTCGGGCGCTTCGATTTCCGGGGTAAAAAGTTCCTCCGCGCCCTGACCGGAGTTCCCTTCGTGATGCCCACCCTGGTGGTAGCAGCGGGTTTCTACGCTCTGCTGGGCCCCACCGGCTGGCTTAACAGCCTGCTGATGACTGTCTGGAAACTGGACCATCCGCCGCTGACATTTGTGAATACCTTCGGGGCCATCCTGACCGCCCATGTCTTCTACAACACCACCATTGTGCTGCGGGTGGTGGGAGATTACTGGAGCCGACTTGACCCGCGCCTGGAAAACGCTGCCAGAATACTGGGTGCCACCCGCTGGGCAGCCCTGCGGGAAATCACCCTGCCCCTGCTGCTGCCAGCTATCACCTCCGCTGCCCTGCTGGTGTTCATCTTCGATTTCACTTCCTTCGGGGTGGTTCTGGTGCTGGGAGGGCCGACCTTTGCCACTCTGGAAGTGGAAATCTACTATCAGACCATCAGCCTCTTCAATCTGCCGGCTGCGGCCACCCTCTCCCTGCTCCAGGTGGGCTTCACTCTGATCCTGACCGTGGTCTATACCCGCCTTACATCCCGGCTCCAGAAGCCAATCCAGCTCTCCTCGCGGGGCCGGGCCCAGCGGCCGCTGGTCAGCCGGCGCAGCCGGCTGCTGGCCGGGCTGCTGATCGCCGGACTGCTGGCCTTTTTGATCAGCCCGCTGGCAGCCCTGGCCGCGAAATCGCTGACCGGATCCGAGCCCGGTGCACCGCTCACCCTGGCCTTCTACCGCAGCCTGGCCAGCCGGCCCCGCGAATCGTCATTTTATGTACCGCCGGCGGCGGCCCTGGGCGTCTCCCTGGGCTACGGGATCCTGACCGTCGGGCTGGCACTTTCTCTGGGGCTGCCGGCAGCCTGGTCGCTGGCCAAGAAGAATCTCACCCTGATTGACAGGATCCTCGACCCAATTTTGATGCTGCCCCTGGGCACCTCGGCGGTAACCCTGGGGCTGGGTTTCCTGGTGGCGCTGGACCAGCCGCCCCTCAACCTGCGCACCTCTCCACTGCTGGTTCCACTCGCCCACACCCTGGTAGCATTTCCATTCGTGGTCCGCAGCCTGACCCCGGCCCTGGCCAGCATCCAGCCCCGCCTCCGGCAGGCAGCCGCTGTGCTGGGCGCCTCCCCCCGCCAGGTGGTCCGGGAAATTGACCTGCCCCTGGTAGGCCGGGCACTTTTAGTAGCAGCCTCCTTTGCCTTTACCATCTCCATCGGGGAGTTTGGCGCCAGTTCGCTGATCACCCGACCGGAATATCCCACGGTGCCGGTAGCGATCTACCGTCTGCTGGCCCGCCCCGGAGCGCTTAACTTCGGCCAGGCTATGGCTCTGAGCACGATCCTGATGGCCGCCACCCTGTTGGGTATGCTGCTGATGGAATACTTCAGGATCGGAGAAGTTGGGGAATTCTGATTGCCTGATCTGGTGACCTGGAGACTGAGGGCTGAGGGACTGGGGACAAGGGAGAATGGGTGGCGAGATTTCTCATTATTCCTCAGCTATACCTGCCAACAAAATAATTGATAATTTTCAATTTTCAATCTTCAATTGTTTATTAATGGGCTTAGCCTATTATTTGAATAGAATTACTATCAACCGTAATTATCTTGACTGGTAAGACGGATATGATAGAATAATTTTCGCTGGGGGCGTGGTGTAGCGGTTAACATGCGGCCCTGTCAAGGCCGAGATCGCCGGTTCGAATCCGGTCGTCCCCGCCAGCAAAGAAGAACCACTTCCTCGGAAGTGGTTTTTTTCTTTTCCGAATTCATGTCAGCAGACAGCTGAATTTAAGTTATGCTTAAAGGGAACACGTCGCCACTCCCCAGGATTGGAGCTCATCGTGATCCTTTCCTCCCTCCCCTGCACACTGAAAATCTTCCTTGATGTTATCGCCGCTCTGGCAGCCTATCAGATCCTGATCCGTATCATCCGCAAACTGGACCGCTTCCCCGCTCCGGCCTTTATCGGACGGGTCCTGGACAGCGATCAGCGGCGCTGTACACAGCGGCCGACGGCTTTAGTGAGGGAGCTGGAATTTAACCTGCTGCCCGTGCCTTGGAGATCATCTGCGACAGCGGCTGCTATACGACCTTTATGATCAGAGCACTGAAGGAATTCAAGCGGGTCTTGGAACCTGGCGGTTGGCTGACGGTTGGTGAATTGCTTCCGTACTTGGACTGTTCGATATTAAAAGCCGATCTGATCCTGATCTCAACTCAGCTGATTTCTGTAACCTTTTTATCAGTATTTCCGTTTTTATTATGAGCAGCCAGAAATACGCTAAACTCTTCCGGGAAAGAAAGGGGCTGCACTTTTGAACCGGACGACAGGAGGCCAATATGCCTATCAATAAAAGATCCATCCTGCTCCCAGCCATCTTAATCGTCCTGGGGGTGTTTCTCTCCAGCTGCAATCCGGGTCCTCCACCCTGCTCACAGGAATGGCTGGTTAATGCCATCAACAACGCCAACTCGAACGGACCAGGAACAGACATTATCAACCTGGACGGGAGCTGTGTCTACCAGCTGGCAACGATAGACAACACGGTGGACGGCAACAACGGTCTGCCCTCCATCACCAGTTCGATTGTCATCAACGGCAACGGAGCTACCGTCCGGCGCAGCACGGGTGCCCAGAAGATGCCCATCCGCCTCTTCCATGTTTCCCAGGGAGGGGAATTGGTGATTGACAACCTCACTCTGCATGATGGTATAGGCATGGAACCACCAGATATCACCATCCCGCTGCGCAATTCCGGCGGTGCGATATTCAACGCCGGCACCCTGACCGTCACCAGCAGCGTCTTCGACTACAACCGCGCCACTCAGAACGGCGGGGCAGTCTACAACTCCGGTACCATGACCGTTGAAAACACCACCTTCCAGAATAACGCGGTGAACATCAACAATGAGACCTGGGAAAAAGGTGGAGCGATCTACAATGTAGGTACCGCAACCATCACCACCAGTACGATTTCCAATAATATCGCCAGCTGGTCGGGTGGAGGCATCGTCAATGCCGGCACGATAACCATCACCAACAGCACCATCTCCGGAAACTCCACCACCCTGAGCGGCGGTGCGGCGATCATGAATACTGGCTCACTCACCATGAACTACACCACCATCGCTGAGAACGTCAGCGCCTCAATAGGGGCGATCTTCTCGACTACGGACACGATTGAGATTGACAACACCATCGTCGCGGACAACCCCGGAGGGAACTGCAGCTATCCGCCTACCAGCATGATCCTGGGGATGAACATTGATAGTGACGGGACCTGCCTGGGCATGCTGCAGCGCGATGCCCAACTGGGTCCGCTGGCAAATAACGGTGGCCCCACCCTGACCCACAGCATCGCCCCCACCAGCCCGGCTCGAGACGAAGCTTTTGGACTCTGTCCGGCCACTGACCAGCGCGGGGAACCCCGTCCTCACGGTTCAGCCTGCGACCTGGGCTCCTATGAATTCAACGGTGGTGCCCTGCAAGCCACAGCAGAGCTGAGCGGTATGGTTTATAACGATGTTGACGGAGATGGCGTCTGGACCCCTGGCGAGCCCCCCTTTGAAGGGGTGGAGCTGGTTTACGGGGAAGGCAGCTGCGCCACCGCAAGTGCATCCCAGACCACACTGAGCGCCTCTGATGGCAGCTACCATTTCAACCTGCCGTCGCCCAATGCCGGAACCCACTGCATCAGCATTGATCCCCTGGTGGAACCCAACACCTCGATCCTGATTCCAGGCGGTTTTACAGATCCCGCCAGCGGTGAACGTGAAATAACCATTACCGAAGGGCAGATCCTGAGCGACCTGGATTTCGGATGGATGTTCCAGTTTGGGGCTAACCCCGGACCTGCCAACCTAGCCATCACCAATGTAACCTTGAGTGACACCACGATCTCCCCGAATGACTGGGTGGGAGTCGAGGTGACTGTCGAAAATACCGGATCTGCTCCCGCTTCGGGTTATGATGTGGTGCTGATCCCCCACTACGGGGACGGACCGCCCAACCCCGCGGGTCTTGATGCCATTCCAGAACTGGCTCCCGGCGCCAGCTACACGGCGGTCTTCTCACCTGGTGTCCTCTATACAAATTTGGGTACCCATACCCTGCGGGTGCTGGTAACCGATGATTGGTACGAGCTGGGCGATCCAGATTCCACTGGAACTGCCGGGGACCTGAGCGATCATGGGATCACGGTCCAGCTCCAATTCTGCAATCCCTTCCTGGGTAAGGAAATCAAGATCGTGCTGCTCAGCATCCCCCCCGAAACCAGGAACCTGCCCCTCTACATCAAAGTACCCGATGGTATGATCCCAGGCGCAGATGAGGACGGCCAGAACCTGAATCCAGAATATGAATATAGAGCTAACCTGGGTGATATCGCCTCCTACAAATGCGGTTTGCAGGGTTTCCCTGACCGACTTTACTGCATGTTCAATATCCCTGAGGGGAAGGAAGCCACTGCTCAACCCTTCCAGCTCTGGCTGTCGGACTGCCCGGAGCCAGTCTATGAACTGCCGGCCGTCCAGATCCCGGAGATCGAACCAGAGGGCCCGGTCTGCAACGCTGACCTCAATGAAAAGAAATGCACTGCAGCCGGAGGTACTTATTACAGGTTGAATGACAAAACGTCAACCTGCATTTGCCCCTGAAAAAGAGGAGTATCTGTAGAGACACAAAGGGCGGCCCAATGGGCCGCCCTTTTCTTAGGTGAGTTCATTCTGAGGGTTGGATTATGCTACACTACAGGTAGCCAGCGACCGCAGTGCGTCAAAGAGTGGGGTTGGAAACCAGCAAACTACCCTGGACAATTGATGACGGAATCATTCTACAACGCATTGGCACCTTATTATAAATTCATCTACCCTGATTGGGATGACAGCATCAAACGGCAGGCTGCCGCGCTCGACAGCGTAATCCGCGAATTTGTGGGAGAAGAAGCCCAAACGGTCCTGGATGTCGCCTGTGGAATCGGCACTCAGAGCATTGGCATGGCGCAGCTTGGTTACCAGGTCACAGCCTCTGACCTTTCAAAGGGAGCCATCGAGCAAGCCCGCAAGGAAGCCGAGCGGCATGGTGTCAGGATAGCTTTTCAAACCGCTGACATGCGCCAGGCCCGGAAAGCCCAGAAAAAGCAATTTGATATCGTGATAGCCTGTGATAACTCTGTCCCCCACTTATTGACGAACGCAGAGATTCTGGGCGCTTTCAAGCAGATCCGTGCCTGCCTAAAGCCGGGTGGTGCCTGTATCATCACCGTGCGGGATTATGCCCAATTAGAGCGAAAGGCCCACTCGAAAGAGCTTTATCCCCGCCCGGTACATACAACCGCTGATTTGCAAATTGTGATCTTCGATGTCTGGGACTTCTCCGACGCGGACCATTACGAGATCACGACCTATTTGATAGAAGATGCGGGCGGCGCTGACGTGGAAGTCAAAGCCGTTCGGGGTGGTAGGTATTACTGTGTTGAAATCCCCGTCCTGGAGCGTCTCTTTCGAGAAGCCGGCTTTCGGGAAGTAAGGACCTTGCGGGATCGCTTTTTTCAACCCTTACTGGTAGCTGTCAGCTGATTGGCAACTTAAAATTCGCGGATTGCAATCAGAGGAACTGAAAAATAGCAGCAATTCCAGGCAAAAAATCTATGGAACCCTCAGCCCCGGTTGAGCAGATTGCCAGAGAGATTGACCATCAGATCCAGGCTCTGCCAGTTAATAATACACCCAATCAGCGCACTGTCCGCCGGAAGTATTCCCGACTGCTCCAGAACGCCCAGCCTGAATACATTCTGGCATTGGCTAGAGTCCTTCTCGATCACTTTGATCATCGCTGGATCGGGTACGAACTGATCCAAAACCACAACGAAACCTTTCAGAAACTGGGGGAGATAGAACTGGAAGAACTTGGCCAGGGCATCAACAGCTGGGGGTCGGTAGACTCCTTCGCACGGATCCTGGCAGGACCGGCCTGGCTCGAGGGACAAATATCCGACCAGGAAATTCGCGAGTGGGCCCGTTCCCCTGATCACTGGTGGCGCAGGGCCGCGCTGGTCAGCACCGTGGCTCTCAACATGAGATCTCAATGTGGGGCAGGAGACGTAACGCGCACGCTCGAAATCTGTCGTATGCTAGCAGGGGATCAGGATGACATGGTAACCAAAGCCCTCTCCTGGGCCCTGCGCGAGCTCGTCCCGCATGATCCAGGCGCGGTCCGTGAGTTCCTCAACCAGTATGAGGGAGAACTGGCGGCCAGAGTAAAGCGCGAAGTCAGGAATAAGCTGACCACAGGCCTCAAAAATCCGGGGAGAAAAAGGAGTTCACTATAGAACGCAGATTACCTTTCCGGGCACCAACTGCAGCTGGAGTGGGACAGCCTCAGGTCCCTCAATTGTCAGCATATCACCCGGAGGATCCAGGTGTTGTAAATTACGGAATCCAGGGGGATCATACTTATCCCAATTTATTAAAGGACATACTTCATGGAACACGGAGAATATAAAATCTATCCTTATCGATGGGTCGTGCTGCTGGCCTATATGTTCGTTGTCGCCCTCAATCAATCCCTGTGGATCACCTTTGCTCCCATCACCGGTCCCGCAGCGGATTATTATGGCGTATCCGATCTCAGCATAGGACTTTTATCTTTATGTTTTATGGTCGTATATATCATCATCTCGATCCCGGCCTCCTGGGTGATCGACACCTATGGCATCAGGGTTGCCGTTGGTATCGGAGTGGTGTTCACAGGGATCTTCGGCTTACTGCGGGGCATCCTGGCAGACAGCTATACATTTGTACTTTTAGCACAGATTGGCATCGCCATCGGCCAGCCGTTCATCCTCAACGCTGTGACGACCGTGGCTGCCCGCTGGTTTCCCATCAGGGATCGAGCCACCGCCTCGGGACTGGGATCCCTGGCCATCTATCTGGGCATCATCTCTGGCCTGGCCCTGACACCGCTCCTGACAATCCATAACCAGATCAGCGGTATGCTGATGATCTACGGGATTGTTTCCGTGATCGGCATCGTGGTATTTTTTGCCTTTGTCAGGGAACATCCCCCCACCCCTCCCTGCCGACCTGACCAGGAAGAGCGCTCGCTTGTCTTTGAGGGGCTGAAAGAATCCTTCCGGATCAAGGATTTTGTTTTGCTCCTGGTAATTTTCTTCATAGGGTTGGGTGTGTTCAATGCGGTCACAACCTGGATAGAGGACATCGTCAGGCCGCGGGGATTCTCGATCACCCAAGCCGGCAGCGTGGGGGGTTTGATGATCCTGGGCGGAATTATTGGCGCCGTGGTCATTCCCCTGCTCTCGGACCACTACCGAAAAAGGACCCCTTTCCTGTTTGTGACCGTGGTCGGAGCCACCCTAGGCCTGGCAGGCATCACCTTCTCCGCAAGCTATGGCCTGCTGTTGACATCAGCGTTCGTATTCGGGTTTTTCCTGTTGAGCGCGGGTCCGATCGGGTTTCAATATGCGGCTGAATTGACCTATCCCACGCCAGAGGGCACCTCAAATGGTCTCCTCCTGCTCATGGGCCAAATCTCGGGGATCGCGTTCATTCTGGCCATGGATGTCTTTAAATCCCCCCAGACCGGGTCAATGACACTTCCCCTGCTCGTTCTGATCGGTCTGATGGTTCTCAGCCTGGTCTTCGCTTCCAGACTCAAGGAAGCGACAACAATCCTGGTCGACTCCGTGGGCGATTGAGTCCGCACATTGAGGGAACAGCCCCTGAACACCATCAGGGTGTGGGTTCGTTTTTCAAGTAAAATGATTTTAGAAGGTTGCCGGTGATTCCGAACGATGATTCCTGGCAACCTTTCCCACCTGCTGAATAATGGTAGGGCTGAACCGCCGGGGTTTGGAAAAGGAGCCCAGCATGCACACAACCGCTTTGATAGAAAACTCACTTGCTCCCTCAGCTCATAATCTGCAAGCGGAGCACGGTCTTTCCCTGCTTATTTCCCTCAACGGACAGAAGATCCTGTTTGACACGGGAGCATCCGGGGCATTCGCGGACAACGCCCGAGCTCTGAATCTGGATCTGGGAGAAGTTGACTGCGTCGTGATCTCCCACCACCACTACGATCACAGCGGCGGGCTGTTTCGCTTCCTGGAAATCAATCAGTCTGCCAGGATCTATCTCACTCAAGCGCCTAAGGGTGAGCCCTGGTTCAAAGCCCTGGGCTTACTACGGCGCTACGTAGGCCCAGACCCGGAGCTGTTCTCCACTTTTCCGGACCGCTTCGCATTTATCGACGGCTTCCAGGAAATCCTGCCCGGCGTCTACCTGCTTCCCCATATCGTCAGCAAATACCCCCGCCCCAAAGGCAATCGCTACCTCTACCAGGTCCAGGGGAGAAAATGGGCCCCTGATGATTTCAGCCACGAACTGATCCTGGCAGTTGTCGAAAACGGCAGCCTGGCGATCTTCACCGGCTGCGGCCACAGTGGTGTGTTGAATATGATCGAAACCGTGCGGGAGAAGTTCCCTGGTCTGCCAATCAAGGCTGTGATCGGCGGCTTCCATCTGATCGGCCTGCCCATGTTCAATACAATGGGGGGAAGCAGGGCAGAAATCGAGGAAATCGGGAAAAAAGTGCTCTCCTTCGGGATTGAAACCACCTACACCGGACACTGCACGGGTGAAAAGGCTTTTTCCGTGCTGAAAGGCAATATGGGGGAACAGCTGCAGGGCCTGCACACCGGAGATGTCATTGAGCTGTGACTGGAAGGGTGACAGGTCGAAGTCCCTTATCTCACCATCAGAGGGATGAACACGCTTGAAAAGCTAACGAACAGTTAGCACCAGATCGAGCTAACCTGCCACAATTAATAAATGGGGTTACCAGCAATGCCAAATCAATACCGCCCTGAAGCCGCTGACCACCCCTGGGAGAAGATATTTGCCCGGGATGGGCGGGTTTTCACAGAACAGCTTCCTGCTCTGGAAGAGGCCGCCGGCCGCTTTACCGCTCAGGGCTGCCGGCGAGTTATGGACCTGGGTTGCGGCAACGGCCGTCATGTGGTCGCCCTGGCAGCCCATGGATTTCAAGTCCTTGGCCTGGACATATCCCGCACCGGCCTGGAGCTTACCCAAGAGTGGCTGGGCGAAATGTCTCTGGATGCTTCCCTGCTGCAGTCCGATACGCGCCACCCCCTGCCGTTGAGTGGAAGTTGCCTGGACGGCCTGATGTCCACTCAGGTGATCCACCATGCCCTCTCCCGGGAGGTGCGCCTGGCAATCTCGGAAATCCACCGCGTTTTGAGGCCAGGTGGGTTGGCTTTTGTGACCGTGCCCTGCCGGCCCCATTCCAGGGAGAGGTCCCGGAAAATTGAGCGGAACACCTTTCTGCCGCTGGAAGGATCGGAAGCTGGCCTGCCTCACCACATCTTTTCAAAAAAGCGCTTACGGCAGGCCTTCAGAGCCTTTAATATCCTGGAAATCTCCTATCGGGACAGCGGGCGGGTGCTGGCGGTCTGGGCTGAAAAACCCCCCTAACCACGGTCGCTTCCACCTCACTTAGATCAATATGGGACGCGGCTGGCATGGTCCCCTTCATATTACACGATTCTCACCCTGGACTGATCTCCGTCATTAGTTGCTATTATTGATTTTTGGTCATACACCCCCTAATGATAATATTTACTTATATTTAATTCGTCACACTCAAGTAAATGACCAAAACCACACTTGCCAAATTTCACTCCTTCATTATAATTACGGAATATTCGCGAGAAATTATAACCATTACATATGGAACTTCTCAAATGATCCAGACATCATTGCCCTCACTGCACAGTTTGTCCCGTTTCCCCATTTCACACTGGGGCAGGAACCTATAGCGTAATATCAGATCAGGAGGATATATCCCACCGGGCCTATATCACTGGTAGCGGGTTTTCATATGAGCGCTCGGTGACAGTGAGCTGATAATAAAAACCTCTGTACGGCCTTTGAGCCGACGATGAACAGTCAATATCAGACTAATTCTATGGAGGAGTAATGGGAGGACTTGAAACACTACAGAACGCGACGTTGTTCGAACATGTCAGCCTGATAGTCGTCATGTTAACGGCAGTCGCTGCCCTGGTCTATGCCTTTTTTCTGGCCCGCGAGGTGCTGCGGGAGGATCCCGGAACGGAACGGATGCAGGAAATATCCAATGCCATCCGCACAGGAGCAGTTGCCTACCTGAACAAACAGATGGAAGTTGTGATCCCGCTCGCTTTCGTGCTGTCAATTGTTCTTTTCTTTACAGCATATTTGGCAGATGCGCCAATGAGCATCTCTATCGGCCGCGGTGCGGCACTCCTTTTAGGAGCCAGCTGCTCCCTGGCCATCGGCCAGATCGGTCTGCGCATTGTTGGCACCCGGGGCAATGTGCGAGTGGCCAATCAGGCCCGGTTGGGCTCTTTCCATGGCGCGCTGCGGGTGGCTTACCGCTCCGGCACCATTGCCGGCATGCTGGCTGATGGCCTGGGCCTTTTAGGCGGAACCACCATTTTCCTGCTCTACGGAAAACACGCCCCTGAGGTACTGCTGGGCTTCGGCTTCGGGGGCACCCTGCTGGCCATGTTCATGAGAGTCGGCGGCGGCATCTACACCAAAGCAGCCGATGTTGGCGCTGATCTGGTGGGCAAGGTGGAAGCCGGCGTTCCCGAGGATGATCCCCGCAACGCGGCTGCCATCGCTGACCTGGTAGGTGACAACGTAGGCGATTTCAGCGGTATGGCTGAGGATGTCTTTGAGTCTTATGAGGTGACAATCGTCTCAGCCATGATCCTAGGTCTGGCAGTGATGCAAATCGATCCCTCCCAGAGCCTGAAATGGATCGTATTCCCACTCCTGGTGCGAGCAATCGGCGTATTTTCCAGCATTATTGGAACATACGCTGTTTCTTTGTGGCCGACCGAGGGAGACGCCTTCCGGGCGATGGATCTTTCTTACGATCTTTCCTCGATCATCTCCACAACCTCGTTCTTCTTCCTAGCGTGGTTCTACGGGAAGGACCTGCGTTTGTTCGCAGCCACAGCGGCTGGCATCCTGCTGGCGGTTGCATTCAACAAGTACACAGCGCTCTTCACTGAACGCGGAACGCCTTCGGTGAACCGTTTGGTCAGATCAGCTAAGACAGGAGAAGCGACTATCATCCTTGCCGGATTGGCCATAGGCTACGAAAGCACCGTTTGGGCAGTGATGATCATCGTCCTGAGCATTATCCTGGCCATCGGCATCTACACGGTTGCTATCCCCGCCTTCCTGGTTCCAATCATCATTGCCGCCGGCATTGTCATCGGCATTGGCGTTGGCATCTATCTGGGGATAAAGACCAAAAAGATCGAGAACGGCATCTTTGCCGCAGCTGGGCTGACTATCATCGGTTTGATGATCAGCAGCTTCAAACCTGCCCCGGTCGGGCATGAATTTGTCTTCATCATGTACTCGGTCGCCCTGGCCGGCATCGGCATGCTTTCCCAAACAGGCAACAACCTGGCTATGGACGCCTTTGGTCCCCTGGCAGATAATGCTGGTGGAATTGCTGAAATGTCCAAAGCTGACTTCAAAGATCCGGAAAGCCAGCGGACCCTGGCCACCCTGGACAGTGTCGGCAACACCACCAAAGCCATCACCAAAGGCATCGCTATCGCCTCGGCTGTGATTGCGGCGGTCAGCTTGTTCGCCTCCTTCATCGAGATTACTGGACTTGAAGGGAAAGGTTTGAACATCGCCGATCCCATTGTGTTCGTAGGTTTGCTGATCGGCGGTGCCCTGCCCTTCCTGTTCAGCTCCATCCTGCTGCGGGCAGTTGAACGAGCCGCCGGGCTGATCATCGAGGAAGTCCGCAAGCAGTTCAAGATCCCCGGGGTCATGGAAGGCACTGTCAAACCCGCTTATGACGTGGTCGTGCGCATCTGCACCATCGCCGCTCAGCGGGAGCTGATCGTGGTAGCCATGCTGGGCATTCTGGTTCCTATCATTGTGGGCTTTATGATCGGCGTCCGTGCTCTGGGCGGCTTCCTGGCGGGCATCATTGTTGCCGGACAGCTTCTGGCTGTCTTCATGGCCAACTCTGGCGGCGCCTGGGACAACGCTAAAAAACAGATCGAGGATGAACCTTCTGATCCAGAGAACAATCTGGGCAAATTCTCCGAACGCCATAAAGCTGGCGTGATCGGAGATACAGTTGGTGATCCTCTCAAGGATACTGCTGGTCCCGCCCTCAACCCGATGATCAAGGTGGTCAACCTGGTCTCCTTGCTGGTAGCTCCCCTGGTGATCAGTGTGGCAGCAACCGGCGGCTCCACAAGGGTCATAGCCCTGATCATCGCCGGAGCCAGTCTGATCGCCCTGATGTTCGGCATTGGTTTCAGTCTCCGGGAAGGGAAATACCAGATCGAGTAGTACAACTTTTCCATATGGGTCAAGACATAAACAGGGATCGTCTCCCCGGAGGGGACGTTCCCTGTTTCTTTTTTCGGAGGATTTCCCTGGCTTATTTGAAGAAGCTTGAGCAAAAGATTCCCCGAAGGTTTCCCCACCAGGACTGCCTTGGGATTAAGAATCCCTATCAGGAGTTTCAGCTCCCAATAGTTAACATTTTTCCAGATTATTACCTTATGCTATTCCCGCCTGTTTGATGCTGTGGTAAACTTCACAAGATATGATGACAAACCTTATTTCATGCCAATATGCACAACCCACTTACTCACAATGAGGTGAACGATGATCCACTTGTTAGTATCTGTCAAACAGGTTCCAGATACGACCAATATCCGCATTGATCCCGAAACTGGCAGCCTGATCCGTAAAGGAGTCCCTGCCATTCTCAATCCCTATGACGCCCATGCGGTGGCAGCTGCCGCCGAGTGGAAGAAGAAGCTCAACGGCAAACTGACAGTGATCACCATGGGACCGCCAGCAGCCGAGGAATCCCTGAAGGAATGTGTCGAGATGGGTGCAGATCGGGCAATCCTGATCTCTGACCGCAAATTTGCTGGCAGCGACACTCTGGCAACCTCCTATGTGCTGGCAGAAGCCATCAAGGCAATTGACAAGGAAGACCCGGTGGATTTGATCTTTTTTGGCAAGCAAGCCATCGATGGCGATACCGCCCAGGTTGGTCCAGGCGCCGCCATCCGTCTGGGAATCCCGCTGATCACCTACGCGGTGGAGATCAAGGAAATCAATCTGGAAGAAAGATACGTGCTGGTCATCCGTAAAACCGAAAGAGGCCACGAGGTCATTAAAGCCACTCTGCCCGCGTTGTTGACTGCGGAGAAATCCATCGCGGAAATCCCGTACGCCTCTCTTCCGGACTTGATCAATTCACTGCGTTACCAGCCTGAGAACTGGACGGCTGAAGAGCCCTTCCCCTACGATCCAAGCCAGATCGGGTTGAAAGGGTCCCCCACCTGGGTAGCCCAAACAGGCACACCGGAGGCTCATGAGCCAGCCGAAACCATCAGCGTCGGAGAAAAAGGGCTCACTGGCACTGTCGAGGAAGTTCTCAAAGACATGTTTGCCAACAAGAGCGTTGCGTCAATCTGGGAGGCAATCAAATGACCAGACGATTTTGGGTTTTCATTGAACAGGAAGAAGGAGTCATCCATCCGGTCGCCGGAGAGCTGCTTGGCGTTGCCAACCGCCTGGTGTCTGAGATCAGCGACGAACTGGAAGAAAGTGGGGAGCAGGCTGTTGTGGAAGGCATCCTGGTGGGATGCGAGGTAGAAGGACTCGCCCAGCAGGCTATTCAGTATGGTGCCAATCGCATTTATGTGGTGGACGACCCGGCTTTTGAGCATTATCTCAACCGCCCCTATGCCGAGGCGCTGGTCCACCTTGTTGAAAAATACCAGCCAGAAGTATTCTTGATCGGCGCCACCTCACTGGGCCGCGACCTGGCAGGCGCAGTTGCCACATCCCTAAAAACCGGCCTGACCGCTGACTGCACCAAGCTGGAAATGGGGCCCATCCGCAACGCAGAAGGGAAATTCCTGCTGATGACGCGTCCGGCCTTTGGAGGCAACGTCATCGCCACGATCGCCTGCAAGGATTTCAAGCCCCAGATGGCTACCGTCAGGCCCAGAGTATTTGAAAGCCCTGAGCCGGATCCCAAAGCCACAGGAGAGGTGGTCCGGGAGGAATTCAAAGTTACCCCGGAAATGCTGGCGGCCAAACTGGTGGAATTCATCGAGGACGAGAACGCCCAGTTCAACCTCGAGTATGCTGACGTGATCGTCTCCGGCGGCAAGGGACTGGGCAACCCGGACGGCTTCAAGCTGATCAAGGAGCTGGCGGATGAGCTGGGCGGTGTGGTGGGCTCCAGCAGAGCTGCGGTTGACGGCGGCTGGATCGACTACCAGCACCAGGTAGGCCAGACCGGAAAACACGTCCGGCCTAAACTGTACATCGCTGCCGGTATTTCCGGCGCCATCCAGCACAAGGTCGGGATGCAGGATTCTGATTACATCCTGGCCATCAATACAGACCCCAACGCGCCGATCTTTGAGATCGCTACCCTGGGTGTGGTGGGAGACCTTTACGAGGTCATCCCGGAAATGATCCAGCAGCTGCGCGCTAAAAAAGGAGCCCGGGCATGAGTGAAAAAATCCAATTTGATGTCATTGTTGTCGGGGGCGGTATGGCTGGCTCCACCGCAGCAGCCATCGCCGCCCGAGAAGGCTTGAACGTTGCCGTGATTGAACGGGGCCAGAAGCCAGGCGGGAAGAACTATTTCGGCGGGGCCCTTTATACACACTCGCTGGTAGATATCTACCCGGATTTCTTTGACCGCAAACCTCCCCTGGAGCGCCCTGTCACTGAAACCGGATTCTGGTTCCTCTCCGAGGACGGCATGGTCAAGGCCACTGTTCAAGGTGGTCATGTCAACAGCGACCCCATCGACGCCTATGTGGCTTTGCGAGCCGAATTCGACCTGTGGTGGGCTGAACAGGCCGCTGCTGAGGGAGCTTTCTACATCCCCAAAACCCTGGTCACTGACTTCATTTACCAGGACGGAAAGGTGATTGGGGTGCAAACGGACCGGCCTGAGGGTGATGTTTACGCCCCAGTGGTGATCATCTGCGAAGGCGTCAACAATTTACTGACTCAGAAATTAGGCCTGATCGATCATGATCTGAAAATCTCCAAAACCGCTCTGGCTGTGAAACAGCTGATCTCCCTGCCCGCCAAGGACATCAATGCCCGCCTGGGCCTGCCTGACAGCAAACACGGTATGGCCATCTCCGTGGTAGGTGATGTCTCCATGGGCATGCCCGGCCTCGGCTTCCTGTATACTACATCCAATGCCCTTTCCTTGGGAGTTGGGGTAACCCTGGATGCCCTTGAGGAGACTCAGATCAAACCCTATGAGCTGCTGCAGCGCTACCTGGAACATCCTGCCATCGCTCCCCTTGTCAAGGATGGGCAGCTGATGGAGTACGGCGCCCATTTGATCCCGGAAGGTGGCTGGACCACACTGCCTAAGCTCTACACGGATGGGGCCATGGTCGCGGGGGACGCGGCCTCTATGGTCAACGCCATTCACTGGGAAGGCACCAACATGGCCATCACTGCCGGCAAACAGGCAGCCCTGACCGCCATCGAGGCCCATCACAAACAAGACTTCTCCGCCAAAGCCTTATCAGCTTACCAGGATAGGCTCGGTGAGCTGTTTGTTCTCAAAGACCTCAAACAGTACCGCAAGATGTCCGCTTTCCTGAAGAACCACCCGGATTTCATGGATATCTATCCAACTTTTCTGAACGACGCTCTCGGCATGTTCTTCACTGGTTTCGGAAAACCCAAAGGCAAGTTATACAAAGACATTCTGCGTTCGCTGACAAAACGTCGGCCGCTGCTGAAAGTCGTGGGCGACATGATCGCCTTCGGCCGGGCAGTCACTGGAATCTAATGTGTAAAGGAAAGCTCCTATGACAAAAAAACAAACTGAATTCAAGCGCGAGCTTCCCTCAGTGTATATTGATGACATTCTCATGTCTCTCAAGTATTTCACTGATGAAGAGGAACTGCACCTGGCGATCATAGACCCTGCGGTCTGCCAGGCTTGCGAGAACCAGCCCTGCATCGACTTCTGCCCGGTGGGGGCTTACCGGGCCCAGGACGGCAGGACCGTCCAGATCGCCGTTCAAAGCTGTGTGGAATGCGGAACCTGCCGGGTGCTGTGCCCTTACCAGAATATCTCCTGGAAGAATCCCCGGGGCGGCTTCGGGGTAGCTTATAAGTTCGGGTAGTTCAAGCATTTGTAAAAGATCCTCAAAAAGGGGCTGTCTAAAAAGTCAGCCCCTTCTTTGGTTAAATGAAGAAAATCACTTAG
>JANTFT010000029.1 GCA_024763275.1 Anaerolineales bacterium
CTTTGTGCAGGAATTTAGCGGTTTCAGCGGCGGCCTCCCCACCCGAGCCGATGATCACGATCACTCGCTCGGCGTCCTTGGCACCTTCAAAATCGAACAGGTTATATTCCCGCCCGGTGAGTTTCTTGAACTCGTCCATGACGTCCTGGACGATCTCAGGAGCTTTCTCGTAATAAGGGTTTACGGTTTCCCGGGCCTGGAAGAAAACGTCCGGGTTCTGGGCGGTACCACGCAGCACCGGCTTGTCAGGATTCAACGCCCTGGCGCGGTGAGCCAGCACCGCCTCTTCCGGGATCATCTCTGACAGGACCTCATCGGAGAGCATCTCGACCTTATTGATCTCATGGGAAACCCGGAAACCTTCAAAGAAGTGCAGGAAAGGGATGCGGGATTTCAGGCTGGCAGCTTGCGAGATGACGGCGAAGTCATGGGCTTCCTGCACGGAGCCGGAACCCAGCATGCCAAAGCCGGTCGACCGGGTTGCCATCACATCAGTGTGGTCGCCGAAGATCGACAGCGCTTGAGCTGCAATCGATCGAGCGGCAATGTGGAAGACCGTGGGTGTTAATTCACCTGCGATTTTGTACATATTGGGGATCATCAGCAGCAAACCCTGGGAAGCGGTAAAGGTCGTTGTCAGGGCGCCAGCCTGCAGGGCCCCGTGTACCGCGCCAGCCGCGCCGCCTTCCGCCTGCATTTCCATCACGTGGGGAATGGTTCCCCAGATGTTGGTTTTTCCCTGGGCTGACCAGGCGTCAGCGTGTTCCCCCATGGGGGAGGAAGGAGTGATCGGGTAGATTGCAATCACTTCATTGATCTTGTGGGCAACTGCAGCGACCGCTTCGTTGCCATCAATCATACGAATGTTTTTTGACATGACATTAACTCCCTAAAAGTAGGATAGTATACGTGTAAATACAGGGTTCCTGTAGCGAACCCAATTCAACATTATAATCGATTTCACGCTTGATTGTGAATGTTATCTCTATCAGGTATTTAGCCCGCGGGATATGACATTCTCCCCGTATTTCTCTCGCAGCTCCCGCAGTGTTTCCTGAAGTTTGATGTCCTTCTGGGCCCCTGGGTCCCACAACCCTAACTGGTGAGCGTTGGTGTCTAGATTGTGTACGCCCACACCTATCAGACGCACCCTGCGTCCTTCTTCCCAGACCTGATCCAGCAGTTCAGCGGCAGCCTCCTGGATCACCGCAAACTCATTCGTGCTGTTTGAGAGGGTGGTCTGACGGGTAAGGGTGGTGAAATCCGACCAGCGGAGTTTGATCTGGATGGTCTTACCGCGCAGGTTCTTTTTTCGCAGGCGCCCGGATACCTGCCGGGAAAGCCTGATGATGTGCTCCAGCAGCTCGCTTTTCCGACCCAGGTCTTCCGGAAAGGTCCTTTCATTGCTGACTGATTTGACACCACGCTCAGTTGACAGGGGGCTGTTATCAATCCCCTTTGAACGGCGGGCAAGATCATAGCCGTGTTTTCCGAATTTCCTGGCCAGCTCTATATCAGGATAAGCCGCCAGATCGCCAATGGTTTGAATGCCCAGGATCTCCAGGCGGGCTTTGGTTTTTGGTCCGACTCCCCAGAGCATGTCCACTGGCAGGGGGGCTAAGAAAGCCCGCTCTTCTCCCTCGGGAACGATGGTGATGGCGTTGGGTGGACCTTCCCCGCCGGCAGCCATCTTTCCCACGTCAGTGGCGATTTTAGCCACCAGTTTGTTGCTGGCTATTCCAATGGAATTTGGCAGGTCCAGTTCCTCCCGTATCGTCCGCTGCAGCTGGCTCCCGACTTCCTTTGGGGACCTGCCCAACTCGCTGATATCCAGAAAGGCTTCATCGATCGAGATCTGCTCGATCCGGTCTGTAAAACTCCTCAGTCTGTCCATCACCAGGTGGGAGTAATGACCATAATCGCGGTGATTCCGGGAAACCAGGATCAAATTAGGGCAGAGCTGGAGAGCCTTGGCTGCCGGCATGGCGGACCTCACGCCCATTTTCCGGGCTGGATAGGAGCAGGATGTGACCACTCCCCGCCCGCTGGGCGAACCTCCAACCGCAAAGGCCTTCCCGCGCAAACCGGGATCCTTGATCTCTTCCACCGCGCAGAAGAAAGCATCCAGATCCAGATGAAGGATGACCCGGGAAGGTGCCATGAAGTACCTCTAGTTCTCCTCGGTAGAATAAGGCTGGCGCAGGTGGACCGGGGCGGTTTTTTCCCGCACCTGGAGGTTGATGATCTCCACGAAAACCGAGAAACCCATGGCGAAGTAGATATATCCTTTGGGGATGTGCACCCCCAGGCCGTCTGCCACCAGCGAGAATCCGATCAGCAGCAGAAAACTCAGGGCCAGGATTTTAATGGTCGGTCGATCATTGACGAATTCGCTGATCGGATTGGAGGCGAACAGCATGATGCCTACGGCGATCACCACAGCAGCCACCATGATCACCAGGTCATTGGCCATACCCACGGCTGTGATCACAGAGTCCAGTGAGAAGACTATATCCAGGATCATGATCTGGAAGACCACACCGACCAATGAGGCGGGAACCTTCTGGGAAGCGTGTCCCTCTTCACCTTCCAGGCGCTCGTGAATTTCGAAAGTGCTCTTACCCAATAAGAACAGACCGCCGACAATCAGGATAATGTCCCGCCCGGAGATGTCGTAAGAGAGAACCGAGAACAGCGGTGCGGTCAGATGGATCAACCAGGCTATTGATAAAAGCAGCAGGATCCTGGTGAACATCGCCATCATCAACCCGAGCTGCCGTCCGGTCTTTTGCTGTTCTTTTGGCAGCTTCCCTGCCAGGATGGAGATAAAGATGATGTTATCGATGCCCAGCACGATTTCCAGCGCTGTCAGGGTCAGCAGGGCTATCCAGCTTTCAGGTGAGGTAATCCAATCCATGTCATGAATCCTTTTCTGCTAATTTTTCTGATTTCGTTTTGTAGCAATGTTTACGAAAATCCCGCAATTTTGTTTTACATCAGCGCATCCGCGAAGATCTCCAGGGGATGGCTTGCTTTCCTGGTGGTCGTATGGTCAATTTGCTCCCGGCAGGAGGTGCCGGAGGCGCAGATGATGGTTTCCTGGTCGGCTTCCCTGATGCGGGGAGCCAATCCCAGTTCGGCGATATCCAGGGAGAGCTGGTAGTGTTCTTTTTCATAGCCGAAAGCCCCTGCCATGCCGCAGCAGCCGGCTTCGATCTGCTCCACCGTGCTTTCCGGAATGCGTCTGAGGAGCTCAAGAGTGTCCTGAGTCCCGAAGTGGGCTTTCTGCTGGCAGTGGCCGTGATAGAGAATTTTCCTGGGGATACCGTCAAATTCAAAGAGGATCCTCCCCGAATCCATCTCCCGCAGCAAAAAGCTCTCCGCCAGCATAGCAGCCCGGGATACCTGGCGGGCACGCTCCCCTGGTACCAGATCGGGATATTCCTTCTTTAACATCACCATCACACTGGGCTCACAGCCGATAATGGGGATCCCTTTGGCGGCATAGGGAGCCAGCAACTCCAGATTCTTCTGTGCCAGGCCGCGGGCTTTTTTGAGGACGCCTTTGGAATAGGCGGGACGTCCGGAATCGACCTTGCCCTTGAGAACGGTCAGTTCCAGCCCGGCTTTGTTGAATATCTTGACCAGCGCCTGGCCGATGTGGGGGTAGTTGTATTCCAGGTAGGTGTCGTAGAAGAACACCGCCCCCTGCTGAGCTGGCTTCTGCCCGCTGCTTCTGTTCCTGGTATACCAGCTCGTAAATGTCTGCCTGGCGAAGGTGGGCAGCCGGCGCTGGGGGTGAATGCCCAGCAAGGAAACCGCTTTCCCGACAGGGGAGGAAAGTAGCGGATTGACCAGGAACGCGAATGGCTGCGCCAGCCGGCTGATCCCGGCGATGTTGGCAAAGAAGAGGTTTCTGATGGGAATGCCGCGGACCTGATAATACTGATAAAGGAATTCGGCCTTGAGCTTGCTCATGTCCACAGCAGAAGGGCATTCCACTGAACAGGCCTGGCAGGAAAGGCATAGATCCAGAACCTCATAAAGTTCTTTGGAGGACAATCCTTCTGGTCCCAGTTTGCCTGAAATTGCCGCTCGCAGCAGGTTGGCCCGACCGCGGGTGCTGTTCCTTTCTTCTCTGGTGGCCTGGAAAGAGGGACACATCACCCCATCTTCCAGCTGGCGGCAAACCCCGGCCCCGTTGCACATTTCCACTGCCCTGTCAAATCCCAGGTCAGACTCAAAGCTCAGCAGGGTTTCCGCTGGTGTGAAAACCGCCCGGTAATGGGGGCCGTATCGCAGGAGATCGACCTGATCCATGGGCGGAGGATCGATGATCTTTCCTGGATTGAACAGATAATCTGGATCGAAGATTTCTTTGACTTCCCGGAATGCCGCAGTCAGGTCCGGGCCGAACAGCTGGCGGGAGAATTCGCCCCGGGCGATCCCTTCTCCATGCTCGCCGCTGATCGTGCCGCCGAACTGCAGCACCAGTGCCAGCGACTTTTCAGCCAGCTTCCGCATCTGCCGCAGGCCCTCAGAACTTTTAAGGTTTATCTGAGGACGGATGTGCAAACAGCCAGCACTGGCATGAGCGTAAAAAGCTATTTCACCCACCCCGATTTCCCGGGCGTATTCCCGCAGTTCCAGGGCATAAGCGGCCAGCTTTTCCACTGGCACGGCGGCATCCTCAATGAAGGTTGTCGGCTTGGCGTCCCCGCGTTTGCTTTGCAGGATACCCAGCCCGACCTTGCGAGCTTTCCAGATCCTTTCTTGATCTTCTGTTTTCAGCAGGGGAGTGGTGGGCCCAAAGGCGGACAGTGCCCGGCCCTTTTCTCTCAGCGGCTGGAAATCTTTCCCCTGGTATTCCACTGCCAGGATGGCCTCAGGATCCCCCTCGATGGCATCCAGCAGCGGTTTGTAGGCAGGATTGGCGCGTGCCAGATGGATCAACATGCTGTCAATCAGTTCCACTGCGCTGGGCCTGGTTTCCAGGATTTCCGGGACGGATTCCAGGGCCGCTCCCAGTTCCTGAAAGTGGATCAGGTAGAGAGTTTTATAAGCGGGGACCGCGACCAGGTTGAGCCGGGCAGCAGTGATCATCCCCAGGGTTCCCTCGGCTCCCGCTAAAAGGACAGCAGGGTTGAGGCCTTCCTGGCGGGCGAGGACTTGCAGGTTGTATCCGGCCACGTTGCGGAAGGTTTTAGGGTAATTGCTGGCAATCCTATCCGCGTAGCGGGTGAGAATTCCAGGGATCTCCCGGTAGATTCTGCCCTCAAGGTTTCCTTTACCTTGGACGGATTCCAGTTCGCCACCCCTGAAGTTCTTGAAGCGGACAATCGCAGCGTCGGACAGCACAGTTTCAGCTGCGAGCAGGTGGTCATGGGCCATCCCGTAAAGTATCGAATGGGCTCCGGTCGCGTTATTTCCCAGGACCCCTCCAATGGTAGCGCGGTCGGCGCTGGCGGGGTCAGGCCCGAAGGCCAGCCGATGGGCTTTCAGCTGGCGGTTGAGCGAGCCCAGCACCACGCCCGGCTGCACTTCCACTGTGTGGGCCTGGGGGTCGATCTCCAGGATCCGGTCCATGTACCGGGAAAAATCCAGGATCAGGGCCTTACCAATGGCCTGGCCGGCCAGGCTGCTTCCTCCTCCCCGGGGCAGGACCGGAAGGCCGTGTGCCCTGGCAATTTCCACCGCGGCTGAAACCTGGCTGGCGTCTCTGGGCCAGATCACACCCGCGGGCATGATCTGGTAGATGCTGGCATCTGTGCTGTACAGCAGGCGGGTGATCCTGTCAGACGCAAAATCAAGTCCCGCCCGGGTGAGTTCGTGTTTGAGGTCCGGCGATAGATCCCCGGAAGTGCTGGTTTCTGGCATGAGGGTAGTATACCAAAGAACGCCCCCGGACCTCACAGCCCATCCTTTCTTTAACCCCGGGAAAAGGCCTGCCAGAAAACAGTGCTATAATTTTTTTTGTAGAAGCCGACCAAGGAGTGTGCATGTCCGATCAGCAGGAATGGGAAGAATTCCGCCAGGAGATGGAACGCTGGGAAAGGGAGACTCTTCAGCCCAGCCTTGATAGATTTCCCGAACGGCGGACCCAGTTCATCACCACTTCATCGGAACCGGTCAATCGGCTGTATACCCCCGCTGATCTGCAAGGAAAGGACTATTTAAAGGAGATCGGATTTCCCGGTCAGTATCCCTTTACCCGGGGTGTTCATCCCACAATGTACCGCTCCCGCCAATGGACCATGCGCATGTTCGCGGGATTCGGAACCGCTGAGGAGACCAACCAGCGCTTTAAATATCTGCTGGGTCAGGGCCAGACCGGGCTTTCGATCGCATTCGATATGCCCACATTAATGGGCTATGACACCGATGCGCCCGAGGCTGAGGGAGAGTTTGGCCGCTGTGGGGTGGCGGTATCCTCTCTCAAGGATATGGAAATTCTGCTTGATGGGCTGCCGCTGGACCGGATTTCCACCAGCATGACCATCAATTCGCCGGCCGCTGTGATCTGGGCCATGTACATTGCCGCGGCGGAAAACCGGGGTATCAGCAGGGATCAGCTGCGGGGGACGATCCAGAATGATATCTTAAAGGAATATATAGCCCAGAAGGAATATATTTTCCCGCCCGTTCCATCCATGCGCCTGGTAACCGATACCATCGAATTTGGCTCGGCTGAGGTTCCGCTCTGGAACACCATCAGCATCTCCGGCTATCACATCCGGGAGGCGGGCGCAACCGCGGTCCAGGAATTGGCCTTTACGCTGGCGGACGGCCTGGAGTATGTGCGCTGGGCCTTGAAGCGAGGGCTGGCGATCGATGATTTCGCCCCCCGCTTGTCATTTTTCTTTAACGCCCACAATGATTTTTTTGAGGAGATCGCCAAGTACCGGGCCGCCCGGCGCATCTGGGCCCGGGAGCTCAGGGAGACTTTCCGCGCCGCTAACCCACGCTCCTGGCTGATGCGCTTCCACACCCAGACAGCCGGCGTTTCACTAACTGCCCAGCAGCCGGAGATCAATATCGTCCGGGTGGCCATTCAGGCGCTGGCTGCCGTGCTGGGGGGCACCCAATCCTTGCACACCAACAGCATGGACGAAGCCCTTGCCTTACCGTCCGAACAGGCGGTAACCGTTGCTCTGCGGACCCAGCAGATCATTGCTGAGGAATCCGGGGTGGTGAACAGCGTCGATCCCCTGGGGGGATCCTATTACCTGGAAGCCCTGACGGATAAAATGGAAACTCAAGCATACGATTATTTTGATAAAATAGAAGCCCTGGGCGGATTGCTACCAGCCATCAGCAGGGGATTTTTCCAGGGAGAGATATCGGATTCTGCCTACCGCTATCAAAGGGAGATCGACCAGCAGATCCGTAATGTCATCGGCGTGAACCTGCACAGGGAAGCTAAAGAGCCAGAGATACCACTGCTGAAGATTGATCCGGAAGGTTATCAGAACCAGGTCAGCCGCCTGAGGAAGGTAAGAAAAGACCGGGATGACGGACGGGTCGGACAAACCCTGGATCGGCTGAGGGTCGCCTGCCAGGGAACGGAGAACACCATGCCCTTCATTCTGGATGCCGTCCATGCATATGCCACCCTGGGTGAGATTACGAATGTGATGAAGGAAGTCTTTGGAGTCTATCGGGAAGAAAACTGGATCTAAAGGATGGAGCTGTGACCGATCTGAAATTTAAACCGCTGGAAGACCTGTCCTATGAAGAAGCGCTTCAGGAACTTGAGGGGCTGGTCCACACCCTGGAAACCGGGGAAAACAATTTGGAAACCACCCTGCTGTACTTCGAGCGCGGACAGAAGCTGGCGTCCTACTGCATTTCCCTGCTGGACGAAGCGGAACAAAAGGTTGACCAGCTGCTGAAGGGAGAAGATGACTCTGCGTGAATTTTTACTTTACAACCCTGTCCTGCTGTCAGCCTTAAGTGCCTGGGCGATTGCCCAGACGCTTAAGGTGCTGATGGAGCTCATCATCCTGAAAAAGTGGAACTGGGCGCTGCTTTTCAGCGCTGGGGGGATGCCCAGCTCTCACTCCGCCATGGTCAGCGCTACGGCGCTGAGTTCGGGTTTGATATTAGGATTTGATTCAGCGGTATTTGCCATCTCCACTGTGCTGGCTATGATCGTGATCTATGACGCGACCGGTGTCCGCCGCGAAGCTGGGCGCCAGGCGGTATTGATCAATAATATGATCGAAGAGCTCAGCAAGGGAAAGTTCCCCCCCCAGGACAAACTGAAAGAAATGCTTGGCCATACGCCGGGAGAAGCGATTCTGGGGACTCTGCTTGGGCTGACGATCGGTTTTGTGGTGGGCCAATTCTTGGCTTGACCCTTTTCTGGGCAGGATCAGCCCCGTCCCCCATTTTCCAGGATAACGCGTTCAGGTCCCAGAGGATCGATTTCCCAGGGATAGAGAATATAGGCATCGGTGATGGCACCGTAAAAATCTGGCTGGTATTTCAGCAGATTCCTGTAGGGATTGAAATGCAGAACGCAAGTAGCTGGAAAGCCTCCGGAAGTTTCAACCTGTTTGTTTACCGCCCAGGTCGATCGGCCTGATCCCCAGGCGTTGTTGACGACCAGGACCCTCTTCCCTTCCAGATGCTCGGGCTCAGGAAACAGGGTAAATGTAGGCCAGGAAAAGAGTTTGGCTCTTTCCAGGTCCGCCTCAGGTGGGAATACCACCTTGGCGACGTAGAGATCGTCGATGCCGGTGGCCGCAGCCAGGATTCCGGCCGGGATGATCCCGGAGGGGGTGATCATGATGATGGAATCAAATTCGGTCTCAAATTGGGAGGGAATCAGCGAAACCACTTTGTAAACTTCCCGCCAGGATATGAACTCTTTCCGGGGTTGAACCATATAGGCCTGCTCCTGCATCTATTCCTAAAACATTATAGCAAGGATCAAACTGCCGGGTGCAGTGATTTTCCTCTGATTCACCGGCTGGCTTATCGGGGCAGTTCCCCTTTCCCGGGGGGTTTCCGGTCTGCTGGCGCAAGGTCATTGTGATCCGGAATCTCACTGGCAGCTTTTTCCAGGATATAAAAACCCCGCTCAAGCAAGGCCCTGATGGCCAGCTGGTCGGGGATTTCCCGGGCAAGCTGTTTTGCCAGGGAGGCCCGGATACCGCTGGCTTGGTGAGCCCAGGGGGAATCGGCGGAAATCCTTTCCAGCCGGCTTAAGATGAGCTCCGCTTGATGTAGGGGCTGTTTGTTCATATGAATCTATTTTACCCAGCCAGCCGGGAATTGTGGCACAATAATAGGGAGACAATCAGGTACATGAAGGAGGAGACATGGGTTACGGACTTACTTGTTTTGGCATTATATTTGTTCTGGCATTCCTGGTGGTGATCCGGGGACTCCGCTTGTTGTATGAATACGAGCGTGGAGTTGTCTTTACCCTGGGTAAATATTCGGGAACCCGAAAGCCCGGCTTGACTATCGTCATCCCGATCTTTCAGTCCATGCGAAAGGTGGACATGCGCATCAAGACAGCCGATATACCCCGGCAGGAGGTGATGACCAGGGATAATATCCCCATGCTGGTGAACGCAGTGGTCTATTTTAAGGTTGTCCATCCGGAGGATGCCATCATCAAGATCGAAGATTACGCCTTCGCCATCCGCCAATATACCCAGGCCGCCCTGCGGGATGTGATCGGCAACAGCGAGATGGACTTTGTGCTCACTGAAAGGGAATCCATTGCCCAGGATATCAAGGAAATCGTTGACGCGGAAACCGACGGCTGGGGAATCGACGTGGAATCCATCAAGATCCAGGAAGTGGAGCTGCCGGCGGAAATGAAGAGGGCTATGGCCCAACAGGCTGAAGCCGAGCGGGAACGGCGGGCGGTGGTGATCAACTCCATGGGTGAGCTGGAAGCCTCTGTGAATTTGCAGAAGGCAGCCAAAGCCCTGTCTCAATCTCCCGGGGCAATGCACCTGCGAACCCTGCAGACCATCCGCGCCATCGCTGCGGATCCCTCCGAAAAGATCGTGCTCTTTGTCCCTTCCAATCATGAGGGGATTGTCAAGACCTTCCTGGATTCAGACAAGGGATAAATGCCTATGGCTGGAATGCTGGATGACAAAACCCGCTATCTGCAAATCGCTTTTAACTATGATGCCAGGATGGTCAGGCAGATTCTGCCAACCATTAGCTCCAGCAGACGGATCCTGATTGAGGCCGGGACCCCATACTTGAAGCGAGAGGGCGTGAATGGGATTCGCCTGATCCGACGCTACTGGCGGGGCCAGGTGGTCGCGGACATCAAAACGGTAGACGGCGCGCTGGGGGAGGTTGACATGGTCCACGCAGCCGGAGCCACGGCTGCCACAGTGCTCGGCAACTCGCCCACCGAAACCCTGGATCTGTTCATCGATCGCTGCTCCCGGCTGGGCATGATCTCCATGATCGATATGCTGGGGGTAGATGATCCACTGAAGGTGATGATGCGCCTGACAACTCCTCCTGACGTGATGGTACTGCACAAAGGCCGGGATGAAGAGAACACCCGCGGAAAGCTGATCCAGTACCGGCATGTCAACCGGGTACGCAGCAAATTCGATGTCTTGATCTCGGCTGCCGGTGGGGTGGGGATCAAAGAAGCCCGCAGCGCGATTTTTAATGGGGCCAACATCGTGGTGGCAAACCTGGTTAGTCCCAGCGATCCCTGGAAGGGCATCTCTACTGATACCGACGTGGCAGCTATGGCGAAGGAGTTCCTGAGCACAATTGAGTGATCCCGGCAGGGGGGGTAACAGCGAAACTGTCGGTGTGTTTTACAAGGAGAGAGTCGCTCCACCATTGGGGCGGCTCTTTAAGTTTGAACTTTCCCATCTGACAATTGCTTGTCAGGTTCACTCTTCAGTACGATATTCCCCACAGGGAATTTCTCTTGATCTGGAAGCAGACCCAGTGAGTAGAATTGTCCAGCTTTTTCCATGATGATGCGGGCAAAAGGATATTCTCCCGGATTGGGGTAGGGCACATAGCGGGTCACTTCCCACCCGAATTGGGGAAGTTCCCGTAAATAAAAAGCCTGAAGCTCACCGGTGGTGAAATCGGTTCGATAAGCATGCCAGTTTTCCGGGTCCGTGATATCTGAAACTATCCCCTGTGGATCAGTAGCTTGAACCGGTTCAGGCAGGGGCAATCCCTGTTCGTCGACAGTAACGCTGTCTATCCCTCTCAGGTAGGCGAGACTGGAAATAATTCTGGAAATCAAGGGCTCCACTTCCTCTCGGTTCTCTTTCCAATGCAGGACCAGAAAGGATAATACCAACATCCCGTTTTCCAGAATGCCTGTCCACAGGCGGCGAGGATTCTTTTTAGGGAGGATGATTTCAAGTTCGTATCCGCTGGCCCCAGCCATAGTCCACTGGGCGGAGGCGAGGTTTTTCGCGCCCAGCATCAAGGAGACCTTTACCAAATGTTTCTGCCAAAGGTCGAATACCGGCTGTTGGAGGCTGTTCCATTCCCCATTTATCAGCAGCTGGGCCAGCTTTGGTCCTTTGTAATCGGGAAGAAATGCGTCCGGATCCTCTGAAAAACCATCTTTGTGGTCAAAGGACTGATGGTGCCAGTTTTCTGGCAGAGATAGTTGATACCCCCAGAGCTGGTGTCGGAATTTTTTCATTGGCCCAATTGTAATAAAGGAACAGCCCTGAGAGAAGTGGATCATCTCAAGGCTGTCTTGGTATTTGGGGCAGTCGAGCGTCAGCCTCCTGCGACAGCAGGGATATAGGTTATGCGGTCCCCATCTGCTGCCCGGTCCTCTGGCGCTGCCTGAAGGTGGTTAACCATAATGACTTTCACTTCCTCAGCAGGCAGCCCCAGCATTTCCCGAATCTGATCCAGAGTGGTACCCTGCGGCACCTCTACTACTTTCGGTTCACTGATACCCAGTTCCGGTAGATAGCGTCGCAGGGTAGCAAAGACGCGGACCTCAACTTGCATGGGATCTTATTATCAGCTGTTAACCCAGGCGAAGACCTCGTCCAGGGCTTTATCCGAAACTGTCCAGACCTCATTGTGAGGTGGAAGTTTCTCGTAACGCATGAACTCTGGTGGGCGATCATCCGCTGCTGTAAATCCTGCCCGGGTGTTGAAGTCCCGTTCGACTTTGAGGATTTCCTTGCCTATGGAAATAACATCATCTCCAGTGATGCTTTGACCGGTTACTCCGGCGACGGATTCCGCCATACCGGCCCATCCCTCAGGAATATCAAGGATTGGGAAAGCGATGAACAGGCAGTAGCCTGTGGAGTCGATGAAAGCGGTGGCGGCCTGGAAGGTCAGGGAAAGTTCTGATTTCCCTTCATCAGAGAGGGGATCCACCTTGCCTCCCACACCAGCGATTTCCGGGGCGATGGTATATCCGGCAGTGTGGTCCGCCCCCATGGGAGTGGTCGCATAGGTCACGCCAATTCCTTTAATGGCCCGGGGTTCATAGGCCGGCATGGATTGGCCCTTTATAGTGGGTACTCGGAAAACGCCAAATGCTTCAGCGGTGGCTTTCACACCCTGCCCCAGGATCCGTCCCAGGGGTGTCATCTGTCGGATCTCGTCAAACAGGCTCAGGGCACCTTCCTTATCGCCGAATTCCAGCGCGCCGCTGTCCATGTAAACGGCGATGGTGTTCCCGGCCTCAATGGTGTCCAGTCCCAGATCATCGCATTGGTATGTCATCTTGGCGATATAATCCAGATCATCAATACCGCAGTTGGAGCCCAGGGACATGGCGGTTTCGTATTCAACGGGGGAAACCAGGTCATTGCCGTCCTCATCCGGGTAGATGTTGGAGCATTTAATGATGCAGCCGGTATGGCAGCCATGACCGGTCATGCCTCCGCCTCGCTTTTCAACCGTTTCGGCAATCATCTCTCCGGAAATCTTGGAGGCTCCCTCGAAGTAGCCAGCACTGAAGTTCCGGGTCGGTAAACCGCCCGCTTCATTGATAATGTTCATCAGAACATTGGTGCCGTAGGAGTTCAAACCACCCCCGGGTTTGGTAAGGTCGTGGGATGTGATGGCGTCGGTGAGCTTCTTGCGCCCGGTTTTGAAGAGATCCATATTGGCAATCTCCACGCCCGGGCCGCCTGTATCATCCACCACGATGGCTTTGACACCTCTGGCGCCCATCACGGCGCCCAACCCGCCCCGTCCTGCATAGCGACCGGGTTTGTTCTCGGGGTCGTTCACGCTGATGCCGGCGTTGGAAAGCTTCTTCTCTCCCACCATTCCAATACCTATAATCGCTGGCTTGTTGGGATATTTTTTCCAGAGGATTTCATCTACCTCGTACATGCCCTTGCCAAGCAAATCATTAGCTTCTTCAAACTTGACGCCGTCTTTGGTGATCACCAGGACGTACCACTTGCTGTCCTTAGGCATACCCTCCAGAATGATAGCAGCCAGACCCAGCTTGGCAATTTTCTGAGAGCTTGTCCCACCAGAATTGGATTCCTTGATGCCTCCAGTAAGTGGGCTCTTGCCACCAAACGAAGTTCGGCCGCTGCTAGGAGCGGCTGGGGTGCCGGATACCCAACCGGGAGCAATGACCAATTTGTTATTGGGTCCCAAAGGATGGCAGGTCGGATCAACTTCTTCTGCTACGATATTTGAAGTTAATCCCCTGCCACCCCATTTAGCCCATTTACTGGGAACCTCTTCATATTTATATGAGAGGTCATCCATTTTGATCCTCAAGATTTTCCTGGCCATACTCCCTCCTTTAAACCAATAGTTTTTACAGCTTAGCTGTTACCTCTATTCTCGATAGGTGTTTTTCATAACCCCTTTTTCTTCCAGGGCAGCTTTCAAGGTGTCTGACAGGTGAATGCCCTGGCGGTATTGGTAAGGCCACATGTGGCTGATTGAAAATATACCCACATGATCTCCATCCTTGAGAGGGTCATTATGTGAAGCATTCAGTCCGGGGACGTCATGCAGAACAGAGTTGACAAACAGATACCCCCGTTCCTCAGATGGCAATCTGATCCGCTCCAGCAGCAACCCTATGTTCGCATCCTGGGGTAAATCCAGGTCCAGGGTGGCTAATTGCTTGCCGGACCCGTATTGGGCAATATCTCCGTATAAGGTTACGTTTATTGTTGGCATCGATGGTTATTGGTTTTTGATACAATCGCTTACTAGTAATGTAACATTAATGTGGCGAGTATTCAATAACAATCAACAGCTAATTTTAGGTACTGCAACTGGATTAAATGAAACAGCCTCCTCTGGCGGGGAAGCTGTTCGGTGATTTGTTAGGCAGCCAGGATTAATAGATGGGCAGGCTGGGGTCCACGTTGATCGCCCAGGCGTTGATGCCGCCCTTAAGGTTCTTCACTTTCTTGAAGCCAGCGCTGGCCAGGATTTCCAGTGCCCTGGTCGACCGCGTACCGACCTTGCAGAACACCACGATCTCCTCGGCGCTGTCCAGTTCTGACAGGTGGGAGGCAAACTCACCCAGCGGGATCAGTTCGGCTCCCTCCAGATGAGAGATTTCCAGCTCATGAGGTTCGCGGACATCGATCAGGCGCAGCTTTTCGCCGGCTTTCAGCCGGTCTGCCAGCTCAACAGCCGTGATATCCCACTTCGCTCCCGCAGAGCCTTCCTCATGATCCCGGGCCGGCATGCCGCAAAAATCCTCGTAATCGATCAGTTCAGTGACTTCAGGGTGTTCACCACAGACCTTGCAGTCAGGGTTTTTGTGCAGCTTGACCGATTGAAAGGATAGGTCAAGGGCGTCATAAAGCAGCAGCCTGCCGATCAGGGGCTCACCGATCCCCAGGATCAATTTCAGGGTTTCGGTGGCTTGGATGCTGCCGATAGTCCCTGGCAGCACACCCAGGACGCCGCCCTCCGCGCAGGAAGGGACCAGGCCGGGAGGTGGCGGTTCCGGAAACAGGCAGCGGTAGCAGGGACCCACCCGGGCGTCAAAGACGCTGGCCTGTCCATCAAAGCGGTAGATGGAGCCATAAACGTTGGCTTTCCCGGTCAGCACACAGAGGTCATTGATCAGATAGCGGGTGGGGAAATTGTCGGTTCCGTCGACAATGATGTCATAGGGTTCAGCAATCTCAAAAGCATTATCAGATGTCAGGAACTCGTTATAGATATCTACCTGGATTTCTGGATTGAGGTCCAGCAGCCGGTCGCGGGCAGATTCGACCTTCAGGTCGCCCAGCCGCGACTCACCGTGAACGATCTGCCGCTGCAGGTTGGAAAAATCGACAACGTCGTAATCTACCAGTCCGATTCTTCCTACTCCTGCTGCGGCCAGATAGAGAGCTATAGGCGAACCCAGGCCGCCCGTGCCAACGATCAGCACGGAAGCGGCTTTAAGCTTGCGCTGGCCTTCCAATCCCACATCGGGGATGAGCAAATGTCGGGAATAACGGTGGATTTCTTCGTGGGTTAATTCTGGGAGCATGGCTCCTCCAGTTTGATTGTTATCCTCCTGCGATCGAAGGGATGATCAAAAGAGTGTCCCCCTCTTCCAGGGGGGTCTGCAGCCCTTCGAGCTGGTTGATGTTTTCCTCCCCCAGGAAAAGATTGACGAATGGCCTCAGCTGGCCGGTTTCGCTGAAGAGGTGTTTCCTGAGCTGGGGATGGAGGTCAACCATAGCTTCAAGGATCTCGGCTACGGTTTCCCCTTCCAGGGTGAGGGTGCTTTCTCCGGACGCGTAGGGTCGCAGAGGCGTGGGTATTTTTAATTGAGGCATGTTATTTCAATCCTTATGGTGATTATACAAAAGTAAACTTGTCTGTAAACCGAGCCTGCACTCAGCTGGCGGGCAGGGTGATGATCTCTTCCGGGCTGAATCCTGAGCGGTCGTCTTGCAACCGCCAGCATCGGGAGCCCGTGGCCTGGCCCTGGTTGACGCTGGTAATCAGATAGGAGTACCAGGGGATGGCGTACTCGCGGTCGAACTCTGAGGGCCGGTTGGGGTGGTCGGGGTGGGAATGGAAGATTCCCAGGATGGAAAGGCCCAGACTATCAGCTTCATGCTCTCCCCTGAGCATGTCAGAGGCAGTGATCAGATAGCGGTTGTGTCTGGCGTTTTCTTCCCGGGCATTATCCAGGAACAGCAGACTCTTGACGATCCGTTGCTCCTCTTCGACCCTGCCCAGCATCAGGCCGGCGCCCTCTTCGGGGTAGGCTTTTTCTCCGTGGGCCTGGATCTCCTGGAGGATGTTTTCGGGAATGTATATATTCATGGTCTTTTCCATAATTGTTCATCACTCAAGTATTTAAAACCGGCATCGGGGAACACGGTCACTATCACGCCGCTGTCTATTTCGCTGGCAACCTGGCGGGCTGCCACAGCTGCCGCTCCCGATGAGATGCCGATGAAATAGCCCTCTTGCCGAGCCAGGCAGCGGACCATGTCATAGGCGTCCTCGGTTCTGATTTCGATGATCCGGTCAGCGGCATCGGGATCATAGATGCCGGGCTGGATGGCGGTGGGGATATGCTTCAACCCTTCCAGGCCGTTGAAGGGAGAATCTGGCTGGACTCCGATGATTTCGACATCTGCCTTGTGCTCCGAGAGATAGCGCGCGACGCCGGTCAGCGTTCCGGTTGTGCCCATCCCGACCACAAAATGGGTGATCTTTCCCTGGGTTTGCTCGATCAGCTCTGGCCCGGTGCTCCGGTAGTGGGCTTTCCAGTTTTCGGGATTGTCATACTGGTTGGCGTAGTAGTATTTTTCGGGATGATCAGCAGCCAGCCCCTGGGCAATCCGGAGGGCGCCGTCGGAGCCTTCCAGGGGATCGGTCAGGACCAGTTCGGCTCCCAGCGCCTCCAGGATCTTGAGCCGCTCCGGGCTGGCATTGGCAGGCAGAGCCAGGGTGATGGGAATGCCGAGAGCGGCCCCAAAGGTGGCATAGGCGATTCCCATATTGCCTGAGGTTGAATCCAGCAGGTGCATTCCTGGCAGGATCAAACCCTGGTGGAGAGCATGCTGGATGATGCTCCAGGCTGGCCGGTCTTTTACCGAGCCGCTGGGGTTGAACCATTCCGCTTTGGCAAAAACCTGGGTTTTTCCCCGGGTTCGATCGCTGAGAGTGACCAGCGGCAGTAGGGGGGTATTGCCGACCAGGGAAGGCATCCCTTCGTCGAGCGTTATTCTTTTTACATACGGTGTTAATTCCTGCATCACAATTTGCTTCCCGCTTTAAATGAAAAATGATCAACCTGCTTCTGAAAGCTGTCTTTGGGAGATTGTCCGCGGAAATCGCCCCCGCTCTCAGCAGCTGTCGATCATATCCAAGCTGGAAGCGGAATTACGATCCCCGCAGTATACAGGAGCACATAGGAACCATTGCATCACCGATAATATTTATGAGAGATATGATACATATTCTAATTGGAACCCGTATTCTGTCAAGATATAAAGAATATTTCCCTTGACTGCAAACGGTGATGCCGCCAAGTGAGTCCAGATCGTTTACTAATTGTTTTGATGGTTAGTATCTTTGGATTCTTACCTTGTTGTAAGACATTTTATTGGTTGATCTGATCAGGTATATAGCTCTTTGTCGTGATACCATTATCAGCAAACACCAGGAGAGGAGCATGAAGATTTCCCAGAGAGTTAACTCATTAACATCAGCAGGACCCTATCAGGTACTGGCCAAAGCCCAGGCGCTGGAAAAAGAGGGCCGGGAGATCATCCATCTGGAAATTGGCCAGCCTGATTTCCCCACTTTTGAGAATATCAGCCAGGCTGGAATTAAGGCGATTAAGGATGGTTATACCCGCTATACTCCACCGGCAGGGATGCCTGCCCTGCGTGAAGTGATAGCTGAAGCGGCCGGCCGGCAGCGTGATTTGCATTTCGATCCCGGTCAGGTGGTTGTCAGCCCCGGAGCTAAACCCAATCTGTTCTTCCCGACCCTCGCTACCGTAGAGGAAGGCGATGAGGTCATTTACCCCAATCCGGGATTTCCTTCCTATGAAGCCATGATCCGGGTTGCCGGCGGAGTCCCCGTCCCGGTGCCGCTGCTGGAAGAGAACGGGTTCTCGTTTGACCTGAATGCCTTCGACCACCTGGTCAGCGACCGCACCCGGCTGATCATCATCAATTCTCCTGGCAACCCAACAGGAGGGATCCTGCCCCGGGAGGACCTCGAGCACATAGCGGCTGCCGCTATCAAACATAACTGCTGGGTGCTCTCAGACGAGATCTACACCCGCATCGTCTATGAAGGCCGCCAGGCCCAGTCAATCGCCGGGCTGCCGGGGATGGCAGAACGGACGATAATTATGGATGGCTTTTCCAAGACATACGCCATGACCGGCTGGAGGCTGGGATACGGGATCATGCCCCTCGGGTTGGCTGAGAAAGTTGGGCAGCTGCTGATGCATTCTGTGGGATCCACGGCTCAATTCACCCAGTTCGCCGGCATCGAAGCCCTGCAGGGTGACCAGAAGCAGGTGGATGAGGTGGTGTCCATTTACCAGAAAAGGCGGGACGCGATTGTGTCTGGACTTAACAGCCTGCCGGGCATCAGCTGCCAGAACCCCCAGGGCGCTTTTTACGTCTTCCCGAATATCAAGGGTCTGGGTATGAGCTCTCAGAAGGCAGCCGATCTCTTCCTGGAGAAGGCCGGTGTGGCGCTCCTGCCAGGCTCTGCCTTTGGGAAATACGGGGAAGGCTATCTGCGCCTGACCTATGCCAATTCCCTGGATAATATCCAGCTGGCGCTGGCTAAGATGGCAGCCGTCCTGTAATTTGAGGGTCGTGATTTCCGGGGGGAATGACCTGGTGCCGATCCAATTGATCTGTAAGAACTCCTCCCGGAGGCTTTCCCGGGAAGCTGCTGGACGGTGGGTATGCTGGTCGTTGGCTCGGAGCAACCGCCCTTGGCAATCACTGTTAACCTAAGATTGTTCGGGTTCCCTGTCATTCACACTGTTGGTTTGACCGTCTTTGGTCAATGAGACCAGCACCACTCCGAAAATAATCAGCACCGAGCCGATCACCTGCCACATGTCCATCCGTTCCCCGAGGAAAATATAAGCCAGGAGGGAGGCGAAGAAGATTTCCGAAGTGGCGGTGATGGCTGCCACGCCCGCGGGCAGAAATTTCAAGCTGCTAGTGTAGAGTGCAAAACCGATGATTGTGGTAAATAAGACAAAACCCACAAAGAGGAGTAGAACATTTACCTCCGCCGGCCAGGGATCCGGGCTGCCAAGCTGGACAGTGAACAAAGTCAGCGTTCCGAACCCAAATATATACAGCATGATCGTCCAGGGGCTGTAATCGCTGCTGAGCTTTTTCCCGAACAGGGTTAAGGTTCCGTAGGCGATCGCGGAACCCAGGGCAAACAGCAGACCGATAGGGGCAATCTTCCATTCACCAACTATCCTCATTCCAGAAACCAGGATTGTTCCAGTGGCAGCCAGAATCATGGCGATCATTTTCCTGGAGGTGATCCTTTCTCCGAACAAAAACCAGGCTATGATGGTGACAACGATGGGTGTGTTGCCCTGCACTGCGGTCGCCACCGATGGGCCGATCATCACCACGGATTGGTTCCAGAAAACATGGAAAACACCAATGCTGATAACCCCCATTCCGATCAGCCAGGGCAGATCTTTTTTCTTCACCAGCAGGAATTGAGGTTTGATGATCAGCATTCCTGCTAGCAGCAGCATTGTAGTGGCTAGGTCTCGCCAGAATGCCAGACCAACCGCAGACAAGCTGCTTTGTCTGATGATCAGTTTGATGAATATGCCAGAGGTGGACCAGCAGATTGTAGCCGTAATGACCAGCAGGATATTAAAGAATCTGCTGGTGATGATTTTGCGGTTAACCAGTGCCAAGATTTCCTCGCTCCCTGCCTAGGGGGCCAGTTTCATACCGTCGATGTAAAACTGGTTGAACTGGGCGTCGGTGTCCAGGTTAATCTGTTCGGCCTTTCGGGCAAGCCTTTCACCCAGGGCGAAGCCATCCTCGCTGAGGAACATGGCTGCCCCGAACCCCGCTCCATTGGCTGCTGTCTCGATGATGTCTGGATTGATGGGGGGGATCATGCCTATATCCAGGATGGACTGGATGTTCACCTGGCCCCCAAAAGATCCGGTCAGGACCACCCGGGTGAGGTCGGCTGGTTTGAGCTCGAGACTGGCCAGCAGAACGTCGACCGCCGCCCGGATAGCGCCTTTGGCTTTCTGCAGCTCACGGATATCCAGCTGGGTGAGGAATAAATCTGTGTCGGAGGCCAGCTGGATGCGTCTGCTTCCCTGGTCATCCCGGCTGATCTTTTCCAGGTATTCCAGACAGGCCTGGGGAATGGTATCGGCACCCTGGATCCCTTCTCCCCGGTTCTGATCTCCATTCTTGATCCGTTCGGAATAGGCTTCGCAATCGGGATTGATCCTTCCAGATTCCTCGATCAAACCCACACTCCGGAAGGCCGCGATGGCGGACAGGAGCCCGGAGCCGGTCAGGCCAACCGGCTCAGCATCAGCGATGGTTGTGAGGGTGAATTCTCCCCCTTCCAGAGCGATGTCGGTGATGGCCCCATCCACGGCCCGGGATCCGCAGGAGATGTTGACTCCTTCAAAGGCCGGTCCGGCGGCGGTTGAGGCAGTCAGGATGCGTTCCCCGTCGGTGGCCATCACCTCGCCGTTGGTGCCCAGGTCAATGGCCAGCATAGGTCCTTCCGGGTGATCAAAACCAAAATATGCCAGGCAGGCCAGGGCGTCTGAACCCACAAACCCACCGATCAGAGGGGGGAGGGACACCTTGACGTGCTCCGGGAAAATGCCGTCCATGATCTCCCGGGCATCTTTGATCGAGGCCGCATCATGGGGTTGGAAAGGGATGAAGGCCAGGGTATCGAGGGGCAATTCTGTCAGCAGATGGTGCATGGCCACATTACCCACAATGGTCACCTGCTGGATCCGCTGCCAGATCCTGGCGCTCAAGTTGAGGGAGTCAACTGCCTGGATGATGGAAGCCAGGGCCAGGCGGTGAAGCCGGCTCTTATTTTGCTCATTATCCAGGGCGGCCGCCAGGCGGGAGATCACGTCAGATCCGAAAACAGTTTGCTGGTTCAGGCCCCCGCCGCCAGCCGCAACCTCACCGTTGTCCAGGCAGGTTAAGAAGGCCGCGACCGTGGTGGATCCCAGGTCAACAGCCAATCCCAGAGGGACTGTGGGGTCCTTTTTATAGCGGCTGCTTCCTTTGAAGATCTTGTTGGAGTAGACCACAATCGGTGACAGAACGATGCGGGTCTCTCCCTGCACGCGCGCCCGGCAGGCCAGGCGGTTATTGAGGGCTATTTCACCGGGGGTGAGGTTCTTAATCTCAATTTCATCAGGTGGAGCTGTACCCTCTTCAACCAGCACCTTGCATTTTCCACATGTCCCCCGGCCCGCACAGGGCTGTTCCAGAGGAAGGCCGGTTTTGGTGATCACCTCGCCCAGAATTTCCCCTTCCTCTGCCTGAACGGTTTTTATTTCCGATCCATAGATAACGGTAACGCGCGCCATGCAATGTCTCCAATAAAAACATCCAATAAGAAGAATCGATCTGCAGGTTCTCAGCCCTGCTCTGTTCTCAAAGCGATTTCAGATCTAACTGACCAGCTCTTTGGCCAGATCGGCGGCGGAAGCTGCATCAGCGGCATAGCCGTCAGCGCCAATCTGGGCCGCGTAATCCTGGGTGACCGGGGCTCCACCGATCATGATCTTTACTGTATCCCGGACACCGACCTCTGCCAAAGAATTGATGACCCGCTCCATGGAAAGCATGGTGGTGGTCAACATGGCAGACATGCCTAGAATATCAGGGTTGTGCTCTTTGATGGCCTCAAGGAAGGCTTCCGGCCCTACATCCTTCCCGAGGTCGATGACCTCAAACCCGGCTCCTTCACACATCATCCCGACCAGGTTCTTGCCAATATCGTGCAGATCGCCTTTAACTGTGCCCAGCAGGACCTTACCTGCGGTTTCAGCCTCTGATTCTGCCAGCAGGGGTCTGAGGATGTCCATGGATTCCTGCATGGCTTTAGCGGAGATCAGCACCTCGGGGACAAAGATATTTCCGGCTTTGAATTCCACACCAACATGGTCCATGCCTGGCATTAAACCATTGTTGAGAATTTCCTCGGCTCCCAGGCCTTCTTCCAGAGCCTGATTGGTGGCGGCTGCCATGTCGGTAAAGTTGCCCTCGATCACCATGTTGGCAATGGCGGATAAGACTTCACTCATATTGATTTACCTCCTTAAATTTTTCCCGTTGAGGGGGGTAGTTTCCTCACAGGCAAGTCTTGATGCCTTAATAAAAACCCCGGATAAACATACTGCTTCTCTGGACGTTCTGATTCCCGTTCCGGGCTGAGATGGCATGACCCGTCGTCTACTGGATTTTCCCGGTGTCGAAGCACAGGGGGGCGTCAGTGACTTCCCTGATAGCGTGTACCATGTCCTTGCGGAGGATTTCCTCATCAACACCCGGGACTCCAGCGTTGACATCGATAATAGCTGCCCCGGCTTCAACCAGAGCCACGCCGTCCTTCCTGACGCTATCGGAATTTCCTTCCTTGAGCTCAGCTAAAAGGGCTTTTCTGCCGGTGGGGTTGATCCTTTCACCAATGATGACGGTTGGTTTGGAGTGCATGATCTCGACAGTTTTAGTTTCTGAGCTGATGAATGTTGTTAAGTTCTCAAGCATGAATTATCCTTCAGTGTATTTCCTAACGCCTTCTCCAAGTCTACAGTATATTACAAATATCTCAATGTGGAATGAATATAAAGGGCAGAGCGCTATATTAGTAACCTGAAGGCGGGATGATCGTCGTATAAAAGCTCCTGACCACTGTTCTTCAGCTAGGCAGGGAAAAAACTGAGCTGTTTTTCTGACAGCGTGGTTGGGATAGAAGGTATGCATCTGCTGGGTAAACCCTGGCGGGCATGGAAACTGATTTCATTCTGGATGTATGATCGATCCCTCAGCTGTCTTACGGAAATTCGGACGGCCGGGATGATATTATCTGCCTCTAGAGAGGTCCTTTGGTTTGTTCAGGCGAAGTCCGCCAGGGCAATGGCCATGGCCTGTACATGGGCTGGTGTGTTTCCGCAGCAGCCTCCGATCAGCTGAGCGCCGATCTGATAGGCCTGCTTGGCATAGGCTGCCATTACCTCTGGTGTGCCGTTATAGACCACCTCACCGCCCACAATTTGCGGAATGCCAGCATTTGCTTTAGCGATCAGGGTTGCCTCCGGATCCGCATCCCTCATGGCCTGGATGGCGATCAGCAGTTCGTCCGAGCCCGTTCCACAATTGGCGCCAACGGCGACCAGGTCCAGCTTCCTGAGCTCCTTGACCGCCTGGGTCGGGCTGACCCCCATCATGGTATGACCGTTGGTGTCAAATGACATCGTAGCGGTGATGGGCAGGTCGCTGACTTCCCGGATGCCGGCAACGGCTGCTTTTACCTCGGTGAGGTCGCTCATGGTTTCGATCCAGAACAGGTCCACCCCGCCATCAGCCAGGCCAGCTGCCTGGTCCTTGAAGGCGCTGACAGCGGCCTCATAGGTTAAAGTGCCCACAGGCTCTAACAGCTGTCCGGTGGGGCCCATTGATCCAGCCACCAGGACTGGATGCCCGGCGGCGTCTGCCACGGACCGACCGATGCTGGCAGCGGCGGCGTTGATCTCAGCAACGCGCTCCCCCAGGCCGTGCGTTCCCAGTCTGAAAGAAGTTCCTCCGAATGAGTTGGTCAGGAAGATCTGGGACCCGGCCTCGATATAGGCCTGGTGCACACCGCGCACCCGGTCCGGGTGGACCAGGTTCCATTCTTCCGGGGGGGTTCCAGCTTCCAGACCCGCCGCCATCAGCATCGTGCCCATGGCGCCGTCCAGCAGAATGGGTTTATTGGTTTGAAGCAAAGTGGATAATTTGTCCATAAAGACTTCCTGTTTACTATTAATGCCGGTTTAACTATTATATACCAGGGCTGCTTTGATTATTCTGTAATGATCGTTCGATCTGGAATCCAGCCCGGGCCAACAGGCTGGGCAGTTCCCGGATGTACTTCTTGTTCTTTTCCTTCTCCTCATCTGGCAGCTCATCCCAAGGCAGGATGCTGGGATTCGTTTTTTGATGGGTATCTTTCTCTGGACCATATCTCCAACCCCCAGCTGTTTTCTCCTGGCACCAGCGATCATGCTCCAGCTTGGCCATCAGGGTGACTTCATCATCCGCTCCATCCTCACTGAACATCAGTGTTTCCGCATCCCAGTCGTGCAGGGCGGCAATCTGATACCCGGCTGCTTTTAACATCAGCGGGATCCTGTCCGCTTGTTTCCGATTCCCCTCTTTTATGCTTTCCGACAGTTCATCCCAGGGTTTACGGGTAGGGTCGGTCAGGTGTGCCGTCCCGGTTCCCTGATGACCTTCCAGATAAACGGCGTGCAGGTTGCGGGCCAATACCTCATGGGTGCCCATCTGGAGCAATTCGGCAGTACAGGTTTGATCTAAAAGATCAAAGATGTATAGATTTCCAAAGGAATTCTGATCATCTTCGCCAGGGCCGTCTCCCAATAGCAAGGCCAGGCCGCCGCTTTCCACCATGCGCATGACAATTGGGACGTTATAGCGGCGAAGCTGGTGATTTAATCGAAGCCCGGTTTGCAAGCTGAAAGTTTCATCATCCAGGCAGATATAGACAATATCAAGGGAGCAGCCATCATCTTCCCTGAACAATTCTTCAGCCTTATCAAAATCACCCGACAGAATGTCCATGTCAATCGCCTGGTAATCTCCCAGTTTGAGCAGACGGGGATTCTGGTTCTTGAGGGAATTCAGCTTCTGGTCTGCGTTGATGTCGATCACGGAGAACTTGATTTTCTTCTCAGAGTCCGGGTTGGATAATCTCCAGCTCCGGACAGCTTCTACGATCAGGCGCTGGCCCATTTTCCCCAGGCCAATTACCAGGATATGAGGAGCTTTGTCTGGAGAATGCCTGGACCTGGGAGGGTTTTCGCCCACCATTAAATAAGCCCCGCGGTCAAATATGTTTAATAATTCCAGCCGGAACTTCCCGTTCTGGTTGAGAGTCAGTTCTCTTTCCCGCAGCAGCCTCCAGAGCTGGGAATCAAAGACGTGGATGATGCAGGCCAAACAACCGTCTTTCCTGTATCTGGATATCTTTTCCGCCTGGATTGCTACTTCGGCATTTTTTCCGTCATCTCCCAGGACGGAGATCAGAATGGCTGCCCGGTTAAGGTTGACTTTTTCCAGCAGCTCGGGATCCCCCGCGTCTCCGATGATCACGATCGCACCGGCAGACCGAATATTGCCGATCCAATTATTCCCTTCGTCGACCTCGATCACAACTACAGAATTGCCGCGTTGTAAAAATTGGTTTGCCAGCCGGAATCCTTTTCTGCCCAGGCCGCAGATGATGACATGATCCTGGGTGAACCAGAGCCGGACCCTGTCTGTCTGTTGAATAAAAATGGTCGTAAATGCCAGAAATGCAGTGTAAGCAGTGACCGCCGGGACCAAAAACCGGGCAGCCTGCAGCTCCCAGCTAATGGGAGGCGGGACTGCCCCCGTGTTGAGAGAGATCAATCCCAGGGTGAGATAGAGGTTGTCCAGGAAAGTCCTCTCCGCGCCCAGCGCCAGGCCGTTCTTCCAGAAGCCGATATAGCCCAAGATCAACGATGTGAGAGCGAGGAGGATGATGATGAACCAGCTGTAGTCAGCCCAAAAGTTCTGCAATGTTCTTCTTCGGCGCATCGTTTTCTCCATCTTCGGACAGAAGGTTGAAATCCCCTGCATGTCGAGCGGCAGTTCACTTCAACCAATATAGGACTCGGGCAATCTCCTGGCAATCAGCGGATCGCTATCTGGTGGTGTTTGGCGGCTGTCCCTCACGTAAGCAGCCGCGCCAATTCTATCCAGTAAGGCTGGGATATTGCGGATGGTATCGCGGTCAAGATCCTTGATCTCTTCACTGAGCTCGTCATAAGGTACCAGGTAAGGGCTGACTTTATTTTCGTTGTCCTTGTCCTTACCGTAGCTCCAACCATAATCCAAGCGCTCCCGCATCCATTCCTCGTGTTCCAGGACCGCTAAAGCTTCTACGACAGAATCAGGAATATCCCTGATGACTTCGCCAGGTGAACCTTTGGGGCGAATCTCCCAACCCAGGCGATCCAGCTTTTGGGCGATGCCCCGGGCTTGGCGCAAATTGGAGTATTTCAAGGCATCCGGAAGGTCTGAGAAATGAGGATAAGCCAGCGGTTCCTCAGGATGGCGTTCCAGTTGTTTTTGATTGTAAAGGTCATGGATGGCAGCCGCTAATTTCTCAAGGTCCTCTATCAGTTGACGGGGGGTGATGGCGTCTTGGGGAGAGAGGACATCCAGAGCAGCTGCCGGGGATCTGCACAGCTCGCAAACCACACTGAACCCATCCGCAAACAGGGCTTTCATATCAAGTAATTTAGATAGGGTGGCTTCCTTGTCTGCGGCGAACTGGTCAGGCTGCGGTGTGTCCTTATCAAGATAGGTCACTGCCAATCGTTGATCGCTGATGGTGATCGAAGCTTCTTCCACCAGATTGCGGCGTTTGTCCTGGATGCCGTAGGCTGTCCGGTTCCATTCCTGCAGTTCGTCGCACAGGATCAGCAGGAAGGCGATGGGGTGCTCCCGGGGAGAGAGGTGATCCAGGTTAAAAGGGGGTTTCATCATCACGTTCTTGTAATAGTTGTGGAGCAGGATGGCGCTGGCGCTGTCCAGGATGGGGTTGAAGAAATATTCCGGTTGATAGCCGCAGCTTTGGATCAGAAAGCCGTACCAGCGCAGGACGATGATGGCGCTGTAATATCCATGATCGATGAAGCCATGTTCTGCCATCACCTGAGGGAATCGATCCAAGGCGGACTTGATCTCTTGTAAATCAACACCCAGTGAGAGATGCAGCTTGTGAGCCAGCAGATCGTTGGGTTTCAGCAGGTCCAGTGTATCAGGGACCGAATACCTGGCAAGGTACGCTTCAGTGAACTCTTCCTTGGAAAGGACTTCAGCGATGGAATTGAACTGGTCGAAGTTCTCGAACTCAAGATGGGTCTTGACCTTCCCCTGGCGGTCCACTTCGGCCGCAAAGCCGATGAATTTGTTGATCTGCTTGCCGATGATCTCGACCGGGTAGCCGACATCGTGGAACAGGGAAGCGATCCCCCAGCGATAGAAGAACTCCTCCCCTTTGGTATCGTAAGAGAAGGGATAGGTCTTCTTTTCCAGGACTACTGCATTAAAAGCATCCCGGTAAGACTTGTTTTGTGTGTAGATGCTCAAGCCGAGCAGAAAGACATTGACGGAATGGACATAGTGATCCCGCTGCTTGTCGATCAGGGTAGAAGCCCGTTCCTCGTAGCTGAGCAGTACATCCAGCAGATCGATGAACGGATTGGTCTCACCTTCCAGGGTGATCCGGTAGCTGTCAAAAAAGGACCGATAGACCCCAAAGGCGGTATCTTTTGTTTCATGTTCTAAGAATTCAATCACCGCCTGGCGCAGATAAGCTTTATAGCTGTGGCCCCTGGACTGGTCTTCGAAAACCTCCAGTTCGTCGAAGAAACGATTTGCATATTTATATAGATTTTCCATTCCGCGCTTGCCTTATAGTTTCAATTTAGATTCGGAGTAGAGTAAATCTGGAAAAGGCAAAACCTGGGAGTTCAAAAGCTTTTCACTGCTATGGAATTTCATTCCAAAAAGCCGAACAAATAACTTATGAGATCCTTTGGGAGGAGGATTTAAGGGTCACGAGTTTGTCTTTTTACTCTAAGTCAACGAACAGGCCTTGGTATATTAAAGAAGACTTATTACTTTTGTTAATGACAATCATGTCCTGGGGCCCTTATAATTATAATCGTTTCCAGGCTGCGCAGCCTTTTCTCCTTAACAATCACTCCAGAAAAACGAAATCCAAATTCACAAGGATTGAAATAAATGTCTCCAGAGAATAGCATAAATCCCGGTTTTGATATCTTCATCAGTTATTCCTCAAAGGAAAAAGCCATAGCAGACGCAGGGGTCGCTGATCTTTCGAAATCCAGGATCGATACGGATGTCAAAGAGGCTGCTCTGGGGGAGTGAGTAACGGAATTTCCTTGTCAATAAGTCCTGGGCATATTATAGTGAGTACGGATTATATATTGTCAATAAGGGATCAAGTTATTAGATGACAGAGAATATTTTTCTCAGCTATCGAAGGGACGATTCCAGAGGGTATACGAATGCTATCTATACCTTGCTGGAACTTCACTTCCCTCCTGGTTCGATATTCATGGATGTCGACACACTTGTTCCCGGATCAGATTTTGTTCAATCTTTGCAAGAAGCCGTTGAAAATTGTGATATCTTTCTGGCCGTGATCGGTTCCCGCTGGGAAAATATTAAGAATGAAAAAGGTCAAAGAAGACTTGAAAATCCCGAGGATTTTGTTCGTATCGAAGTTGCTCATGCCCTGGAGCGCGGTATCCCGGTCATCCCGGTTCTAGTCGATGGGGCCCAGATGCCATCTTCTGATAATTTGCCCGATAATCTCAAAGATCTTGCCCGGCGCCATGCCTTTACAATCGGCGACCACATGAGGCCGGATATGGAGCGGTTGATCAAGGTGTTGGAGAAAACCTTTGAGCGTCTGGAAAAAGAGCGCCTTGAAAAGGAGAAAAAAGAAGCTGAACTGCTGGCTATGGCGCAGGCCGAGGAAGAAAGAAAAGCTCAGGAAAAAGCTGAAGTAGATCGAATCGCCAAAGAAAAGGCTGAGGCAGATCGAATAGCCAAAGAAAAGGCTGAGGCGGATCGCATAGCGAAAGAGAAAGCTGAGGCGGATCGCATAGCCAAAGAAAAGGCCGAGGCGGATCGAATAGCCAAAGAGAAAGCAGAGGCAGATCGGAAGGCGAAGAAAGAGGCCAAGCAAAAAGCCCGGACATTGGCCGTAGCGGAAAAGAAAGAAGCCGATGATAAAAAGCGCCTTTCACGCCAGAAAACAGGATCCACAGCAGGACAGCAAGCGGGAAAAGCAGTATCACCCTCTGCTGTGAAAAAGATCCCTGTTTGGGCCTGGCCGGTTGCTGGTGTGGTTCTAATCGCCATCGGTTATGGCATATTCAGGGGGTTCAGGCCATCTCTATCGGAAGAACCACGAGAAACCGAAGTAAGCCAGACTGTCGCTTATACAAATACCCCCATAAGCGAAGCGATTTCCAGCACGCCCACACCACAAGCAACAGTTACCTCCACAGCTGTTCCCACGCCAACTCCAACCACAGAACCACCCGCGGGTGCTGAAACCACAAATTGGAAGAACGGAGCGGTGATGGTGTATGTGCCTTCAGGTGAATTTATCATGGGCAGCGATTCCGGGGCTGCCAACGAGAGTCCAGCGCATACTGTTTATTTGGATGGGTTTTGGATAGGTAAAACAGAAGTTACAAATGAAATGTATCGGTTATGTTTTGAAGCAGATGCCTGTGTTAAATATGAGTGGCAGGATGGTTTCTTTGACGCTGAGTTTGAAAAAGATCATCCCGTAACAAATATCACTTGGAAGCAAGCTGGTGCCTACTGCCGCTGGGCTGGCGGTTATTTGCCAACTGAGGCACAATGGGAGAAGGCCGCCCGCGGTACAGATGGACGCACCTATCCCTGGGGCGAAGGCGTTGATCACAGCCTGGCAAACTATGGTGGATATATCGGCAGCACCCTCCCGGTAGGCAGTTATCCGGCAGGAGTCAGTCCTTATGGTCTTTTGGATATGGCTGGAAACGTTGGGGAATATGTGGCTGATTGGTATAACTCAGTATATTATTCATTATCCCCGGAAGGAGACCCATCAGGCCCGGAGGATGGTCTTGAACGAGTGGTGCGGGGCGGCTCCTGGAACAGTTCCGGGGAGAACATTCGGGTTACCAGGCGCAGTTCGGAACTTCCACTGGACTCGCAATCCGATAGGTTAGGTTTCCGCTGTGCTTTCTCACAGCTTCCATAGATCCCCAGGCCAGCCGATAAGCCGCATTCTGTCTGGCGTATTTCCGGTTTACACCCAGGAGGGCTTCTTCCCTTAATACACTGAGGTGATCATCTGTCTGGGGTGCGCTTCTCAGCACACCTCGGTGCAGCCTACCTGGAATTCAAGGGAGACGAGCAGCCTCCCCTCCCGAAGGAGTTCATCCCTGTTTGGCCTTGCTCCCGATGGGGGTTGCCCGGCTGCAGGTATTGCTGCCTGCACCGGTGGTCTCTTACACCACCATTTCACCCTTACTCCCGGAGGAGCGGTATGTTTCTGTGGCCCGATCCGGCAGATCTCTCCGCCCCGGACGTTATCCGGCATCGTGCTCCCTGGAGTGCGGACTTTCCTCACCCTGCGAACAGGGCGCAACCACCTGACTGGCCTGGGAAGTCCATGATAACATGTAGGGGATTATTCTAGAAGGGTTGAGGATCTGCGTTTGCGGGGCTATTTGCTGCCCGCGGCTGCCCGCAAAGCGGTGATGTTCTCCTGGATCTTTCCCCCTTGAAAGACCGCCCGGCCTACCACTACCGTGTCCGCCCCTGCTTGGACCACTTCCCGGATGTTCTCCGGGGACACCCCGCCATCCACCACCCATTCCAGAGAGACCAGATAGGGATCGTTGGCTTTGGCTTCTAGCTTGCGGAGGACGGTTGGTAGGTAGGGGCAGTCAGGGCCTTCCGGTTCGGTGGTGAGGATCACCAGGAAGGATAGGAAGGGCGCCAGATATTCCAGATCCGGCAGGGGTGTGGACGGGTTGAAAGCCAATCCCGCGGCCCCGCCCAGCTCTACAATCCTCCGCAGCACGCGCCGGGGATAAGGACAGGCTTCGTACTGGACCGAGATCCGGTCTGCGCCGAGTACGATTAGCTCCGGGATGATCCATTCCGGGTTCACCATCATCAGGTGCACATCAAAGGGGAGGATGCTGAGAGGCCGCAGGTCAGAGATCAGTTTGGTGCCCAAGGTCATCAGGGGTACAAAGACCCCATCTTCCACATCAAAGTGCAGATAGTCTGCCCCGGCTTTTTCAAGCTCGTTGAGTGCTTCCCGCAGATCGAGCAGGGATACCGATGCCAGGGAAGGGGAGATCTTGAAATCCGGCATAGCGTTCTTAGCGGATACCATTGATCTTGTTCATCAGTTTTTCCACCCGCTCCTGGGAGACTGGGTTCCAGGTTGAGCCGCCTTCCTTGAAGGCTGTACCAATGATTGCCCCATCGGCAATCGCCAGCTGGTCTTCTACGTTGTCGATGTTCACCCCGGTGTTGGCGAAGATATAGGTGTCCGGGATGGCTTCCTTGACGATCTGGAGGGTTTGTGTGCTGGTCTCCGTTCCAGCTGTCAGCCCGGAGACGCAGATCGCGTCCGGCTGGGTGTTGAAGACCGTCGAGCGGGCAATGTCCGCGATATCACGGCTGCCGAGATAAGCGGCGGATTCAGGAACGATGTTGAAGAACAACCGGACATGCCCCCCGCTGACAGCCGCCCGGTGGCGGATGACCTCCCCGCAGTTGGTGTTCCAGAGCCCGAAATCGCTCCCGTAGACCCCAGTGAAGATCTCCCGGACAAAGCTGGCGCCGGTGGCCACAGCCAGGTCGATGGAAGCGATTGGATCCCAGAGCACATTGACACCAAAGGGGATTGTCACTTCGGATTTGAGCTGGGCGATCAGGGCAGCCATACTGGCAGTGGTGATGGGCTCCACTTTGGTCAGGTAGGGCAGACTGAACTCGTTGGAGAACATCACGGCATCCACCCCTCCGTTTTGGAGAGCGAACAGGTCCTGGCGGGCCAATTCATAGACCCAATCCAGGCCCTTTTCTGCGTCATAACCCGGGTCACCAGGCATGGCTCGCATGTGGACCATGGCAATGATCGGTTTATTGACTTTGAATATATCTTTCAGCCACTTGCTCATAAATGCTCCTTGTCTTGCCCGTCTCAGCCGCGGCTGAGGTCGAGATCAGGGGATAAACCCCTGGTGGTGCTGTACAGCAGTTCGATCGTCTGGCTGATGTCGTTTTCATGACAGGCAGAGATCGAGGCATGGGTGTAGCGCTGGGGGATGGAGATCCCGGCAATGGTCTGGCCCTGATCGCCCAGATAGAGCTGGAAGGCGGGATCGGTGATCACGCCGACAATGACCTCACGTTGGAGCGGGATGCCGGCTTTACGGGCGGTTTCCTCGATGAAGCGGCGTAGTTTGGGCGAAGAGAACATGCCTCCCAGGGTGCCCCGGCCGTGGAAATCCATCATCTTGATCGCTGGACCGCCGCCCATTTTGACCGGGTGTAGGGGCTGATCGATAGGAGTATCCGGGGCAATAGTGATATCCAGTGAGAGGATGACATCAGGTTTTACCTGGGTCACAGTCGGTAGGGATCCCCGGATGCTGAATTCTTCCAGAACGGTGAATGAGAAAGCCAGGCTGGAATCAGGGCGTTCCTTCTGGAAGCGCTTGAGCAGCTCCAGCAGCACGAAGATGCTGACCCGGTTGTCCAGGGCTTTGGAAATGATCAGCCCATTTCCGATCCTGTGGTAATTGGGATGGTAGGTGACCGGGTCACCCACCTGGATGCCAGCTTGTTCGACTTCCTCCCGGGACGACAGGCCCACATCCAGGAACATATCATGGACGGCTGGTACCACGAATTTCTCTTCCTTGGTGGTGATGTGATGGGATTTGGGGCCAA
>JANTFT010000030.1 GCA_024763275.1 Anaerolineales bacterium
CCCATGTTCTCTTCAGGCACAGTCACTCTGGCTTCCATGATCGGCTCCAGCAGCACACCGCCAGCTTCCTTAAAGGCCATTTTAAAGACCTGGCGGGCGCAGATCTCGAATGCTACCGGCTTGGAATCCACCGGGTGCTCTTTACCGTCATAGACCGCCACCTTGACATTCACCACCGGGTAGCCGGCCAGCACACCTTCTTCCATGACGGTCTTGACGCCCTTTTCAATAGCGGGCATGTAGTTCCTGGAAATCGCTCCTCCAAAAACCTCGTTCACGAACTCGAAGCGTTTGTCGGGAAGGGGCTCCAGCCGCATATGCACTTCCGCAAACTGGCCGGAACCGCCCGACTGCTTCTTATGCCGGTACTGGGCTGAGCCTGATCTGCTGATGGTCTCCTGATAAGGCACCTTGGGGATCTGGATGTTGAGTTCGGTCTGGAAAATATCCTTGGCCTTGCGAATGGCGACATCAATATGCTGGCCGCCCATACCTTCCAGGATGGTCTCTTTGGTAGTTGTATCCTGTTTCCAGGAAAGGGTCATGTCCTCTTCACACAACCGGGTCAGGGTCGGGCTGAGTTTGGCGGAATCCGCCTGAGTGGCCGGGACCACTGCCACCCGGTAAAGGGCTGTGGGATATTTCGGCACCGGCAGTTTGAGGGGATGGCCTTCCTCACCCAGAGTGTGGCCTGTGGAGGTGACGTTCAGCTTGGGGACTGCCACGATATCTCCAGCATGGACGTTTTTCACGTCCAGCTGGGTCTTACCCCGCATAACTGAAATATTGCCGAAGCGCTCTTCCTCACCTTCGTTGTGGTTCCAGACCTTGGAATCAGAGCTTACTGTCCCGGAATACACCCGGAAGTAGGTGATCTTGCCAACATAGGGGTCAGCGGTGGTCTTCCAGACATAAGCAGCGAAAGGTCCAGCATCAGTAGCGGTCAGCTGCTCTTCTCCCTGGGCGCCTTCCGCGACAGCAGGCGGAACTTCTGCTGGAGAAGGCATCAATTTGACCAGGGCATTCAACATAGGGGCCAGGCCCACTTCCGCCGTTCCGGAACTCACCAGAACAGGAGCAATGGTTTTGGAGGCAACAGCGCTTTTCAGGCCTGTAATAATCTCCTCCTCCGAGAGGGTTTCGCCATCCAGATATTTCATCAACAGCTCATCGTTGCCTTCCGCGGCCGCTTCGATGATCTCCGTGCGCAGCTCTTCTACCTGGTCCTGGAATTCTGCGGGGACCTCCGCCGTTTCCTTTCCGCTGCCTTTGTAGGCTTTGTTCTCAAGAATGTCAATGACACCGCTGAAATCGTCTTTTTCTCCCCAGGGAAGCTGGAGCGGGAGCAGCCGCATGGAAGTCATCATCCGGACTGAGTCCAGGGCTTTCTGGAAATTGGCGTTTTCCCGGTCCATCATGTTGATAACCACAACCCGTGGCAGATCGAACTCATCTGCATAGGACCAGGCCAGCTCAGTGCCAACCTCAGCTCCGGCAACCGCGTCAACGGGAATCAACACGCCGTCCACCACGCGCATGGCCGAGATCACTTCGCCTACAAAATCGGTATATCCCGGCGTATCAAGCAGGTTGATTTTAACGTCCTGGTATTCCACTGGCACAACTGAGGTCGAGATCGAGATTCCCCTTCTCTTTTCCTCATCCTGGAAATCGGACACGGTGGTCCCGGCGTTGATCTCGCCCAGACGGGTCAAGCCACCGGTAAAATGCAGCAGCGCTTCTGCCAGCATGGTCTTCCCGGATCCACTGTGAGATGCCAGGGCTATGTTGCGGATATTTTCAGTAGCGTATTCTTTCATTGATTGAACCTTCCTAAAACTGTTGATGGCTTTCCGGGACCTGCCCGGTTTGTAAACTCGATTTTGTACTATACTTGGTATTCGAAGTCACCAGTAAACAGACTACACGATTTTATGACATCATGGCCTCCTTGTCAAAGCCAAACCATACAAATTCCCGGTTTAAACTCAGCATTTCACCATGAGCCCATATTCGATCCGCAATATCCTCAGCGTTGTGAATTCCCTTCAGGCCCAGATGAGCCTGCCGGCCATCCAGCAGGCCAGCACCTCCCCGGCCGCATTCCAATCCCTCCAGGAGGATTTGGACGACCAGATCAGAGCCTCTTTGAATAAGGTCAGGAAAAGGTTGGAGAAACGGGGGCTTACCACGGCTGACCTGGCCATCCGCTCCCGAAGAGCTTATCAATGGCTGAGCTTCCTTTCCAACCCCAGCTCGCTGTCAGCCCATCTGGACGCCCTGCAGCGGATCAATCTCCATTTACACGAACTCAAATCCAGGTTTGGAAAAAAGGGGAGTGAGTGCCAGTTCTCTTTCTTCCACCAGGGCGCTCTCTACCAGATCCGTCAGAGCTCCGGGAAAGTGGAGATCACCGTCCAGGAGGGTTTCATCACAGCACCTGATGCTGTTCTGACTGCTCTGCTGGAAATCGCCCTTTTTCCACCCACCCGGACAGCCCGCCGGGCAGTCAAGGAATTCACCTTCAGTGAACCATATCAGAAAACCAGCCAAAGCCTGGAATACCTGGGAGTCGCTCAGGACAGCTATGCCGCTGGAGAGGTGCATCACCTGGCTGAGAGCTTCCAGCGGGTCAATCAGACCTATTTCAACAGCGAACTTCTCAAACCAAATCTGGTCTGGAACAACCGCCTGACCCGCAGGAAGTTCGGCCACTATCAATGGGACACAGATACGGTGATGGTCAGCAAATCCCTGGACCGGCCTGGCGTTCCTGAGCAGGTGGTCGACTATGTCATGTATCACGAACTGCTGCACAAGAAACTGGGAGCAAAGCGCACAAAGCACAAGCGGATTGCCCATACCGGGGAATTTCGCCAGGCGGAAGTCGAGTTTAGTGGCTACGAGGAAGCCAGACGACTGCTGAACCGCATCGCTCGCAAACAAGCCCGATCCAGGTAAGCAGAATCAGGATCATCTCCCAGAAATTCCCTTATCAATACCAGGATGTTGCTTTACCCTTGCGTTTTTTCCTCGTGCTCCCGGACCAGCTCCCGGCGCAGCAGTTTGCCGACATGAGTCTTGGGCAGTTCATCGCGGATCTCAATCTCGGTGGGGATCTTGTAGTTAGCCATCTTATCCCGACACCATTCCTTCAACTCTTTCTGAGTCAGGGTTTGGCCTTTATGCAGCACTATCCAGGCTTTAACCGTTTCGCCCCGTTTGGGATCGGGTACGCCTGCTACGCCTACATCCATGATGGCAGGATGTTCCTGAAGGACCTCTTCGACTTCCCTGGGCCAGACCTGGAACCCGCCCGGCTTGATAAGCTCTTTTTTGCGGTCCACAATGTAGAAGTAGCCTTGCTCATCCATGCGGGCGATGTCCCCGGTGTACAGCCAGCCGTCCCGGAGAGCGTTGCGGGTTTCTGTGGGCATGTTGTAATAGCCCTTGAAAACCTGGGGGGCCTTGATGACCAGCTCGCCGATCTCGCCGGGAGGGAGGACGGTGACCTCATCGTCCAGGTCAATGATCCGGGCATCCACATCCGGGAAAGGCAGGCCGATCGAACCGGTCCGGTTTTCTCCAAGATTGGGGTTGCAGTGAGTTGCGGTAGGCGTTTCGGAAAGTCCATAACCCTCAAATACCACACCCCCGGTCAGACGCTCAAAAGTTTCCTTGGTTTCCCGCAGCAGCGGGGCTGACCCGGAGATGCAGGCTTTGATGGAACTGAGATCATATTTCCCGGCGATTACGTCGGGGTGGTTATTGATGGCATTGTACAGCGCTGGCACAGCAGGGAAAATGGAAGTTTTATATTTCTGCATATTCCCCAGTAGATCCTTGAGATCGCGGGGATCAGGAACCATCACCAGACTGGCCCCAATGCCCATGCCGTAGTTCATGCCCGCTACCATGCCGTAAACGTGATAGAGGGGAATGGCCATCATCACCACCTCCTCCCCTTTCACGGCGCTTGTGATCCAGGTCATGATCTGCACGGTATTGGCCACCAGGTTGCGGTGGGTTCCGATAGCGGCCTTGGGAACCCCGGTTGTTCCCCCACTGTACTGGAAAATGGCGGTGTCCTCCGGACCGACATCCACTTCCGGAGCCGGCTTCCCAGCGTATTTTTCGATCAGATCCATCAGCCAGAGATCGTTATCCCGCAGCTTGACCCTGAAGCCGCCTTTCTTCTCCTTGGCCAGGGTAAACAGCAAACTCAGCAGCGGAGGGAGGGTTTCCTTGATATTGGTGCAGATGATCTGCTTGATCTTGGTTTTCTCCTGGATGCTTTTGACCAGTTCATAATAATTGCTCATCAGGATCATCATTTCCATGCCGGAATCATTGGCCTGGTGGATGATCTCTCTGCCGGAATACTGGGGATTGGTCGCAACCACTACCCCTCCCGCTTTCAGCACTCCGTAGTAGGCAATCACAAACTGGGGGGTGTTAGGGATCAGTATCCCCACCCGGTCACCTTTCTTCAGGCCCAGATCGACCAGGGCGGCAGCCAGCTGGTCCGTGAGCCGGCTCATTTCCCGGTAGCTGATCTCAGCTCCCTTGAAAATAGTGCAGGCTTTATCGGGATATTTTCTGGCTGACTCCTCTAAAAAGTAGTAAATGGGAACTTCTGGATAGGTTAGGCTGGCGGGAACTCCTTCGTCGTAGTAATCATGCCAGGGTCGGTGCTCCATAGGATTCCTCCTCCTTAGACAGATTAAGACTATGGCTATTATTAGTATAACAAAAATATTACAAGAAATGTTGGATTTCTTGGCAGATATCCTCGAAAGGGTCCCTGGAAGCCACGAACCAATGAATCTCCGGGTCATCTTCCCGGAACCAGTTGGCTTGCTGCCGGACATATTTGCGGGTTTTGGTTTTGATCTGGCGAACAGCCTCCTCAAGTGAGATCTCCCCCAGCAGGTGGCTGGCAATCTGTTTGTACCCAATAGCGGACAGGGAAGACAGATCGGGGCTGTAGCCGGCATCCAGCAATCCCTGCACCTCAGCCACGAATCCTCCCTCGAGCATTCTCTCGATCCGCCGGTCGATCCTCTCGTAGAGCTCCTCCCGGGGTCGTATCAGACCAATCTGCAGTATCCTGAAAGGGGAACCGCTGCGGGTTTTTTGAACTGAAAACCTCTTCCCTGAGGTCAGGATCACTTCCAGAGCCCGGATGATCCTCCGCAGATTGGGGCCGTCAATCCCGGCAGCAGCCGGAGGATCCAGGACCTCTAATCTGCGGCGCATTCCCTCCACCCCCACATCATCCGCCCAGCGGGTCAGAGCTTTCCGGAGCGCTGGATCCGGTTTCGAATCCGGCAGCTCCCAACCCTGGATGACAGCCTGGACATATTGGCCGGTTCCCCCAACCAGAAAAGGCACTTTCCCGCGCTCCTGGATATCGCGGATGATCTCCAGGGCCCGGGGCAGGTAAAGCGCCAGGTTCCAATCCTCCTCAGGGGTAGAGACGTCGATCAGATGATGGGGAACCAGGCTCCTCTCCTGCCAGGTAGGCTTGGCAGTGCCAATATCCATACCTCTATAGAACAATCTCGAATCCGCAGAGACGATTTCACCCTGAAAATGATCCGCCAGACGGATGGAGATCTCCGTTTTTCCCACTGCGGTCGGTCCTACAATCACAACAAGCGGTTTTTTATTCTCTGTCATCAAGCATCACCACCCCCTTAAAATGGCTGATTTGTGGTTGACCTTCCCGGGGATCACCCAGAATAGCAATCAGGTCTAACCGCCAATCATATTGCAAATCCTGATTGGCTGCCAGGTAGTCCTGGATTGCTGCCAGCAGATGGGAATACTTGCTCCTGCTGAAAGCCTCCTCGGGATAACCATGGACCCGGGTGGTCCTGGTCTTGACTTCCACAAAGACCAGGCTGGTCTCTCCAGCTTCCTGGTGGACGGTCACCAGGTCGATCTCGCCTTCCGCAAAGCGCAGATTCCTGGCCAGAACGGTATATCCTTTAGCTTCAAGATAGGAAGCGGCGAGTTCCTCTCCCCAGCGGCCAATCTCCTGACCTCTTTTGCTCATGATCCGGGACCCCCTCTATCAATATCTCCCTTCTTTAGTTTAGCACAAGGAAAGCCAGCTAACCCATTTTGATGACTTCACGGTAGAATAAAACCATGGCCCGGAACACCTCTTCTTTCCCGGATCGGAACCGCTTGAGCATCCTGGTCTCAACCATCTTGCTAGCCTACACGCTGACCCATTTCGTTTCCATCCCCCCCCTGGAGTTGGATTTTTCGATCCTGGGAATTCTCTTTCCCATCAGGATAAATTTCTATACTCTGGTGACCCTGCTGGTAGCTGGACTGACAGCGTCTGGCACAGCCTGGCTGCTCCAGGACCACCCGGCCAGGGCCAGGGAAAGGGCAATATTCGGCCACTGGCTTCTGCCGTCATTGACAGCTCTGGTTTTGCTCCAGGCCATCAACCAGCTTCCGTTCGGAGGAACCTGGTGGGGCGCTGCTCTGGTCAGCGGCTTGCTGCTGATGCTGGTTTTAGTGGCAGAATACATTGCCCTGGATCCCGACAACCCCTTTTTCATTCCAGCCGAGATAGGGATCAGCGCCTTATCTATTGTCCTCTTTCTGCTGCTGGCTATTTCACTGCATGCCTCCGGCACCCGCTTGTTCTACCGGGTGCCGATCCTCAGCCTGGCGGCTATGCTGGTCTATCTGCGAGTCGTTCATCTCCGCCAGCGGGGCAGATGGGCAGTTGTCCCGGGTCTAGTTTCCTTATTGTTGATCGGGGAGATTGCTGCTGGACTGCACTACTGGCCCCTGAGCTCAATCGGGTTTGGATTAGCCCTGACCGGACCGCTCTATGCCCTGGTGGAACTCAGCGCTGAATTCCCCGGGCAGGGAGGAAAACTTCAACCCCGCAGCTTGGTCTGGCCAGCTGTGATCGTAGCTCTCTCCTGGGGAGCCGCATTTCTTGTTTAACCCGTTTCTTCCGGGAGATTTATGTGTTTATTAAAAAGCGGACAACCTTGGTGTGAAATATTACGGAGTTGAGTATGAACATTTTACTGATGATCGGTCTGTTAATTCTGGCTTATCTGGTGGGATCGATTCCCTTTGGGTTCATCCTGGTGAAGATCTTCACCGACCAGGACATCAGGGAGATAGAAAGCGGACGCACTGGTGGGACCAACTCCATGAGAGCTGCCGGATTTCCCATTGGCCTGGCTACTTCCCTGCTTGATATCGTTAAAAGTGCGGGAATAGTCTACCTGGCCAGATATATCTATCCGGATGGCTACTGGATTCAGGTTTTAAGCGGCTTTCTGGCCGTTGTAGGACATAATTACTCAGTTTTCCTGATCAAAAAGGATCCCCAGGGAGAAGTGAAAATCAGCGGTGGAGCTGGCGGCACACCGGCAGTTGGAGCCATTGTAGGCCTGTGGTGGCCCAGCTTTTTCATTCTGGTCCCGACAGGGTATTTAATAATCATGCTGATAGGCTACGCTTCGGTAGCCACCCTGAGTCTGCCGCTGATCGGTAGTCTGATACTCCTGGTCCGCACGTTTACTGTTGGAGACCCGTGGGAATATATCCTTTCCGGCCTGCTCTCTGAGATTTTGATCGTCTGGGCGTTAAGACCCAACATCAAGAGGCTGATGGCAGGCACAGAGCGGATTGTGGGCCTGCGGGCAAAGAAACATTCCCGGGAACCTTAAAAAAAGTTCCGGTCCATCTGGCCGGAACTTTTCATCTAACACATCAAACATTCAGGAATTGAAATAGCGGGGTTTTTCCCCGTGCACCTTTTGATAAAGGTGCCGCAAGTTCTGCTGGTGGATCTCTTCGGCTGCACCACCAAGCAAGATCCGGCTCCTTCCACATTCCTCAATGGTTTTCTCCCGCAGGTATTCGCCAGGATACTCATCCTGAGCAGCATCCAGGACAACCTGGTCAATTTTATCCAGATAGTCAATCCTGTCTGCAATGCTGGAGTTAACCTCACCCCGGAGAATTACCTCTCCATGTCCCTGGACTACATTTTCAATAGTCAACTGGCTGATTTTCCGCAGCGATTCGCGCATCACTTCCCCATCTCCATCCACAATATGAGGGATTGGCATCCAGACATCTCCAGCAAAGAGCACCTCATCCTCCACAATATAGACCCCGATTCCATCCGGGCTGTGCCCGGGTAGGTCTATGAAACGGAGGGTCTTCGCACCAATGATCAGTTCCAGAACGCCTTCTTCCAGGGTTATATGGGGAAGCACAATCTGGGTCTTTTGAAAAGTGTTATCAGTTTCCAGGGCAGCCGTAAGGGATTTTTGCCCGTATTTTCCTAGCAGTTCCCGGCACAGGCCAGAGCTGAGAATATAGGCGCCTGGAAAGAAACAATTTCCCCAGCTGTGGTCAGCGTGGTAGTGGGTGTTGATGACATAGCGGACTTTTCGTTTCAATTCCCTTTCAATGAATTCCCTGATTGCTAGAGTCTCATCCGGAAAAGCCAACGTGTCAATGACCACGGCCCAGTCCTGGCCGATCACGGCGCCAGCATTGACCTGAGCATAGACATCGCTCTGAAAGGTATAAACATCATCCGCCACCCGCTCCCGATGGATCATAGATTCACTATCCTCCCGTAGCATTGATTCAGGTTTTGACCTCAATTCCCGCCTTACAATAACCCAAAGAATAGCATATTCGACATGTAAAAGTCAAGAAATTTTAAGGTTTCAAACCCCAGATCAATTGGGAACTACCGGGGAAGCGATCCCGGCTGTTTCCCGGTATATTTTTCCAGGGGTCGAAGAATGGTTGTTGACGGGGGTGGTATCTCCGTGTATAATGCGTAAAATTAAATAGATAGCCGACAACCTGGTAGAGTACTGGGAAATAAGCTGATAGAGACGGGAGGCCACCGGCTGCAAGCCCCCTCAGCGAAACCCCTGGAATGTCCCCCGGTTGGCCTGTCGAAGAAATTTGATCCCCTCAAAGAGTAGACCGACACGGGATAGCCCGATACAGCAAAAGCCTGAACGATGTGTCAGGCAGTGAGTGTGTGCGGTCAAGCGCGCAAACAGAGGTGGTACCGCGGAAGGAGCAACCCTTTTCGTCCTCAGGGATGAAAGGGTTTTTTTATTGTTGAGCTGAATCATTCGCTCAGAAAGGCAGTGGGCATTCCAGGCTGCTGCCCTCATGTGGAGATGTTCTTATGCTGCCAAAAAGATATGACTTCCAATCAGTGGAAACCCGGCTGTATAAATTCTGGGAAGAGAATGGTTATTTTAAGCCCAGCAATGACCCCAACCTGCCCGGGCATGATCCCAAGAAAAAACCCTTCGTGATCAGCATTCCACCACCCAACGTCACTGGAGTCCTGCATCTCGGCCATGTCCTGTTCGTCAGCATGGAAGATCTCATGATCCGCCATCAACGCATGAAAGGCATCCCAACCCTCTGGGTTCCGGGCACTGATCATGCCGGCATCGCCACCCAGCTGCAGGTGGAGATGAAACTGAAAGAGGAAGGGATCAGCCGGGAAGAAATAGGCCGCAACAGATTCCTGGAAGAGGTCTGGGATTGGAAAGAGGAACACGGCAGGAGAATCGTGGAGCAGATCAGACGCCTGGGCGCATCCTGCGACTGGGAACGGGAAAGGTTTACGCTGGACGAGGGCCTCTCCCGGGCAGTCCGGGAAGCCTTTGTGCACCTCTATGAAAAAGGATTGATCTACCGGGGACCCCGCTTGATCAACTGGTCCCCTGCCCTGCAGACCGCTGTCTCGGATCTGGAAGTGGAGCACGCCGAAGAGCAGGGGAAATTATATTACTTCAAATACCGTCTGGCGGAGGATCCGGAAGCGTTTATCCCCGTAGCGACCACCAGACCGGAAACCATCCTGGCGGACACCGCAGTCGCCGTCCATCCCCAGGATGAGAGATACCAGGGCTTTATCGGCAAGAAAGTCCTTGTTCCCATCCTGGACAGAGAGATCCCGGTGATCGCTGATGAGTACGTCAGTCGGGAGTTCGGCACCGGCGCCTTGAAGATCACCCCGGGGCATGATCCCAACGACTATGAAATTGGCCAGCGCCACAATCTAGAGCTGCTGTCGATGCTTGATAAAGAAGCGCGGGTGACAGAAGTCGGCGGCCCTTATCAAGGGCAGGACCGCTTTGAAGCCCGGGTTAATCTTTGGCAGGACATGAAAGATGCCGGACTGGTCATCAAGGAAGAAACCTATATCCATCAGGTTCCCCGGGCACAGCGCGGTGGCGAGATCATCGAACCGATGATCTCCACCCAGTGGTTCGTGAAGATTGGCCCCCTGGCCGAAAAAGCACTCGCGGCCGTCAAGGAAGGAAAAATCGAGATCGTACCCGAGCGTTTCAAGAAGGTCTACTACAACTGGATGGAAAACATCCATGACTGGTGTATCAGCCGTCAGTTGTGGTGGGGGCACCGCATCCCGGTCTGGCACTGTGATGACTGCCAGGAGCTGACCGTGTCCCGGGTTGATCCCTCCACCTGCCAGGCTTGCGGGAGCACAAACATCCACCAGGACCCAGACGTGCTGGATACCTGGTTCTCATCCGGCCTGTGGCCCTTCTCAACCCTGGGTTGGCCTGACAGCACCCCGGATCTGGAATACTTCTTCCCGACCACTATGATGGAAACCGGGTACGATATTCTGTTCTTCTGGGTGGCTCGCATGATCATGTTCAGTCTGGAACTGACTGGCAAGATCCCCTTTGAGACCGTCTACCTGCACGGCCTGGTGATGGACGAACACGGCCAAAAAATGAGCAAATCCAAAGGCAATGTGATAGATCCCCTCGATATCATGAACGATATGGGCACGGACGCACTGCGCTTCACCATGCTGGTGGGATCGACTCCAGGATTAAACACCAATCTCAGCCTTCAGAAGGTGGAGGCCAACCGCAATTTCGCCAACAAGGTCTGGAACGCGGGACGGTTCGTGCTCGGCAATCTCGAGCACATCTCCGCGGATCCCCAGGCAGACCCGGACTGGACCCTGGCAGACTCCTGGATCTGGGCCCGGATGCAGTCGTTGATAAGAAATGTTGACCGTCTGTTCAACACCCACCAGTACGGAGAAGCCGGCCGGCAGATCTATGATTTCTTCTGGGGCGAATACGCTGACTGGTATCTGGAAATTGCCAAGGGGCAGATCAGAGAGGGCGGTGACCGGGCCTATTACACCGTGGAGACCCTGATCAAGGTGCTGGATATCTGCCTGCGCCTGCTGCATCCTTTCACACCCTTCGTCACGGAAGAGCTCTGGCAGCATCTCCGCCAGAATGTATTGAAGTCGCCTTTGCGGGACCAGGCTGTCGATTGGCCCGAGGCTTTGATAATCGCCTCCTGGCCGGAACCCCGCCAGCCAGAAGGTTGGGAAGAGGCCAAGGTCAGTGACTTCATCCTCATCCAGGACATCGTCAGAGCCATCCGCAATCTACGGGCAGAAAAGAACATCAAGCCCGGAAAACTCATTCCCGCTAAACTGGTGGGAGGAGACTTTTCAGATGTACTGAAAGCAGAACTGGGCAGTTTGACATCCCTGGCCTATCTGGATCCAGAGAACACCACAATCTCCCCGGCTCTCGACCAGATCCCAGCAAGTGACATTGCCCTGGTTGCCGGCCCGGTGGAGATTTATCTACCGCTCAGCGGTTTGGTCGACCCCGCTGTCGAGAAGGGGCGCCTGGGCAAAGAACTGGCTCAGCTTGAAGGAGAGATCAAACGACTTGAGGATCTGCTTTCCAGCCCCTTCGCAGAAAAAGCTCCCCCGGTGGTTGTGGAAAAGGAGCGGGATAAACTGGCAGGCTACCGGGAAACCGCCAGCACTCTTCAGGATCAGATTGACAATCTGGAACACTTGCGATGAAAGAGATAGCGAACTGGCTCCAGAGAATCTCCTCCACCCGGCTGATGGCTATCACTGCCCTGGTGATGATTGGCTTCTCCCTCTTGTTCCTCCCGGGCCAGACTGAGTCCTCCAAGCTCTACAGCGGAGGTGCGGGCATCCCGGATCTGCTATTTTCCTACACCCCTCAGCAAATCTACCAAATGGCCGCTGATTACGGGGCGAATGGCAGACAGGCTTATATCCAAGCCCGCTGGACTTTCGATCTGATCTTTCCTCTGGTGTATGTGTCGTTTCTGGCGGTAGGCATCAGCTGGTACTTGAATCGACTCCCCGGCTGGGTGGATACCTGCAAACTTGCCAGCCTATTACCTATCCTGGCGGGTGTCTTTGACTTCCTGGAAAACATCGGGACATCACTGACCATGGCCATCTATCCGCAGCGGCTGCCTGCTCTGCTGGTGCTGGCCAGCCTGTCCACCCCCCTCAAGTGGATCCTGGTCGGCCTCAGCACTGCCTGCTATCTTGTCCTTGGAACGGCAGCCCTGGTAGCGGGAATTAAGAATAGAGCCAAATAGCTGCTGTTCCCATCAGCAACCATACAAACCCACGACCCCTGTTTATCCAGCAGGGGTCGTCAGGTTTACGGAAAGTACTTGCCTATTCCGGCGCTGCCAGCAAATGGGAACTGTTCCTGGGCCTTTTGGATGATTTCCCGGGTAATCCCCTTGATGTCCCGTGAATCTCCCAGACCAAGGTCCTCCAACGTAAAAGGCGCGGCGAAGGATACGCTGGGCGTAACCATTAATTTCTGAGGTGCCAGCAGCTGGTACATGACCTGGAAGAATTCAGACAGGCGCTGTTTGTTCACCCGCCCCTGTCGCAACAGGGTGGCAGGGTGATTGATGAATTGCGGCGCCAGCACACCGCTGACCAGGGAAATCGACAATTTTATCTGAGGCATATTCCTGAGGAACAGTCCCAGACTGGAGGTCCAGCTGGCGAGTTCAGCTTCCGATCCTGGCATGAAGGCTGGATCCGGGTCCATCGATCCCCGGGCAAAAACCAGCACAGACCCACCCTTCCTTAAGTGCCTGAGAGCCTGCCTGGCCGCTCTCATGCGCGTGTGAGGGTCTTTGTCAGAGAAGATCATATGGTTGCTGGTGCGAGGGAGTTTCTTCACGAAGGGAATGTTCGAGGAAATTATCTTGAGATCATTCCGGGGAACCAGGGAGCTGATCACCAGGGAATCATAGGCTCCGGGGTGATTGGAGGCCAGCAGCAACGGCCCTGCTGAGGGCAGGTTCTCGTCACCCAGCACTTTCACCCGATCGACAAATTGAGAGATGAACCAGGCTGAGGCTTTCTGCCAGCCATCCTGGGCAACCCGCTGTTCGAACAGGGTAGCCAATTCCGAGAAGCGGGACATCGGTTTCCAGACCAGGGGCCGCAGTAGGGCATGTGATATCCCGCCCTTTTGAAAACCAAGGGATTTGTTCAGCTCAAAGACCAGGTCATCAGTGAGCTTCCTGATCCTGCCCTGCAGATCATCCATAATTGATTCCTGACAAGCCTGTTCACTTTCTTTTTAATTATAGAGGGTTTTCATCTCAATTGGAATGGGAAACAGAAAAGGGACAGGTCGGACTTCTTCAATCCTCAACGGCATGGTCGCTTGTCGCAGCCAATCGCGTCAGTGGAGAATCTGGGGGATGCAAGATTAGCAATGACCGCCTGAAGGTCATTCCAGGATAGAAATTTTCACCCCGGCCTGTTTCAGGAAATCCAGCGAGCGGTCATCCTGATATTCTTTCCCGTAGACAATTTCCTTAATGCCAGCGTTGATAATGGTTTTAGCGCACAAAAAACAGGGCTGATGGGTGACGTATATGACCGCCCCCTGGGTGGACACACCATGCAGGGCAGCCTGGATGATGGCATTCTGCTCCGCATGCAAAGTACGCACGCAGTGGCCGTTTTCCATCAGGCATCCTACTTCTGTGCAGTGAGGCAGCCCCCGTGGGCTGCCGTTATAGCCGCTGGTGAGGATGCGTTTATCTCGGACGATCACTGCCCCGACTTGAGCTCTTTCGCAGGTGCTCCGCTTAGCAACCTCGTGGGCTATATTCATGAAATATTCATTCCAGGAAGGTCTTCCTTCATCAGCGCCCATGTGTGTTCTCCTCGCGAAACTGTCTCAGTACACAAATAATATCCGGTTTCACCGCATCCTGAACCCGCTCTCCACGATAGTATCCCTCAAATCCGATCTGGAAGGCTTACTGACCCGGCGGGCAGTGTGCTCCATCCAGCCGTATAAAACAGGGTCCTGATCTGCGCGGTCGATCTGGCGGCCTTTATAAATGCCGGTGTCTATCATAGCCCTGTCATATTCTTGCAGCAGAGACAGATCGTTTACCTGGTAGGTCTCCCAATGCAGCACCGCTTTAAGCGGCAGCCTGGGGCGGATCAGGGGTGGTTCTACCGGCCAGCCCAGAGTCATACCAAAGAGTGGATATACCAGCTCTGGCAGCTGGAAGATCTCAACCACCTCCCGGGGACGGTTGCGGATTGCCCCGATGTAGCAGCAGCCCAATCCCAGCGATTCGGCTGCCAGAGCCGCGTTCTGGGAGGCAATCGCGGTATCTATGGCGCTGACCAGGAAATTTTCCAGGTAATCGGCCTCGACTTGGTATCCTTGATATCTGCAGACCTGCTGTAAGCGGTTAAAATCGCCGCACCAAAGCAAAAAGACCGGAGCCTCCCCTACATGGCTCTGACCCCCTGAGATCTCCTGCAGTCTTGCTTTTTTCTCGGGGTCTGTGGTCGCTACCACACTGTAGGCCTGCAAATTAGAGGATGTCGAAGCTCGCTGCCCGGCAGCGACGATCTGATCGATCAATTCCGCTGGAACAGGATCCGGTTTATACTTCCGGACGGACCCATGCCGATGCATTAAATCTATTGTAGGCGTTGTCATACCGACCTCCCAGGAATTATCGGTCACTCAGATTGTGAGATTCAGAAACCTTTCCAGAGGATGGATCAGCACTCGCTGAAACCGCAGGAGTAGCATTTCCGGCAGCCCTCTTCATTCACCAGAGCTGCCTGACCGCATTCCGGGCACAGATCACCTACTTCCAGCCAGGCGCCGGGTTGACTGAGCTCCTCGATTTCTTCGATTTCCTCCAGAGACAATTCCTGGAACTTCCAGCCAGTGTGTTCCAGGTACTCCTGCAGCGCCTGGGCGATGCCGTCAGGCAGGGAGCGGACCCGGTTGGGGCCAAAGCCAGTTGGCCGACGGCCACCTATACCCGCGTACTGCTGATAGACTTCCTCCAGCCTCTGGCGGGGGGGAATGGGAGATGACATCCGTAAGATATATGACAGCGATCTCCCCAGTGCCTCGGATACAGCTGCTGTGTCCGATCCAGCTTTAGCGGTATTAATGAATACCTCAAAAGGCTGGCTGTCTCCGTTCTCATTGATGGTCACATAGGTTTTACCCAGCGGGGTCTGGATGCTGTAAGTGTAGCCTTCCAGATGTCTTGGCCGGGGTTTTTTCGTCCCCTGCCACTTGCTGATCTGGGTCTGTACTTCCTGAGAGTGAGGCTTTTCACCTGTCTTTCCTGTCTCCAGAACAACCTTATCCCGGGAACCTGTCACGTAAACTGTGATACCCTTGCAGCCGGTTTCCCAGGCCAGGATATAAGCCTGAGAGACATCCTCAGGCTGGGCATTGGATGGGAAGTTGATGGTTTTAGAAATACTGTTGTCCACAAACGACTGCAAGGCAGCCTGGACCCTGACATGCTCTTCCGCTGTGATGTCACTGGAAACAACGAATGTGTCCTTGATATGCTCCGGCAAAATATCAATGTCCTGGCAGGTCCCTTCCTCAAGGACAGTGTTGATCACCTCTTCCTGCTGTTCACCTGACAGATCAGAACTCTCCAGGGCATCCTGGAAGAGTGGACTGGTATAGATCAGGTCAATCTCGCCTTCGTTCTCTACGACGTGGCGAGTGTATGCCAGGGCAAAGACTGGCTCACAGCCATAACCCTCACAGCCTGATACGGTGGCGATTGTCCCTGTCGGCGCCACTGTCGTCTGGGCGGCATTGCGAATGCCGTGCTTCTGAATTCCGTTCCAGACCAGATCCCAATCCACCTCAGGCCGTCCCCAATCGTTCTGGTAAGGTACGATTGATTCCGGTTTCTCCCAGGTCAGATTGTCCGGATCGTAGCGGCTGCCTTTGATGGCCGGGAAAGACCCCCGCTCCTCTGCCAGCTTGATGCTGGTCAGCATAGCATGGTAGCGGACAAATTCCATAGTTTGAGCCGCGAACTCCTGACCCTCTGGAGAACCATAGCGAACCCCGGCCCGGTACATCAAATCCGCCAAACCCATGATCCCCAGCCCGATCCTCCTGGCCCGCAGAGCAGCTTCTTTCAACTGAGGGACAGAGGGCACATAGGCATTTGCGTCCACAACATCATCCAGAAATCTGACAGCCATCTGGACGCTTTCTACAAGAGCATCCCAATCTGGCAGTCCATTGTCGAGATAATGCTGGCTGAGATTGATTGAACCCAGACAGCAGTTCTCGAATGGACCAAGATACTGCTCACCGCAGGGATTGGTCGCTTCCAACGCATAGAGATGGGGTATGGGATTTTCACGGTTGGCATGATCAAGGAAAAGCAATCCCGGCTCTCCATTATGGTGAGCCTGGGTAACGATCTTGTTGAACAAATCCCGGGCCCGGATCGTCTCATGAACCAGAATGGGAATCCCGGCCTCCTCTGCCTGTTCCAGCGTGCCGTTAAACTCCCGGTAAGAGGGATCCTTGACATCGGGAAAACGGAGGTCCCAGGGATCATCGGCGATGACCGCCTGCATGAACGCGTCGGTGATGCCTACGGATATATTAAAGTTGGTAATGGCGGTTTCATCGGATTTACAGGTGATAAAACTTTCAATATCGGGATGGTCCACCCGCAGCACAGCCATATTAGCGCCCCGGCGGGTACCTCCCTGGGCGATCTCGCCAAAGGCTTTATCATAAACCTTCAAGAATCCCACCGGTCCAGTGGCCTGACCAGCGGAGGCACTTATCAGAGATTTCTGAGGCCGCAGTCTGGAAAATGAAAACCCATTTCCCCCTCCTGTTTGCTGAATCAATGCCGCATTGCGCAGGGTCTGGAAAATGCCGTCACTCCATTTGCCCATATCATCGCTGATGGGAAGCACAAAACAGGCAGCCAGCTGACCCAGCGGCGTTCCAGCTCCTGTGAAGGTTGGCGAATTGGGGAGGAAGCGTTTCGTAGCCAGCAGTTCATAAAAGAGCCGGGCAGTATCCTCCACATCCCCATCCCACTTTTCCTCTTCAGCCGCAATATGGTAAGCCACCCGCCAGAAGGTCTCTTCCTTGCTCTCGATCAGCTCACCATTCTCGCCCTTGCGCATGTAACGCCGCATAAATACCTCTAGGGCATTCTCGGTAAGCGGTACTTCTGGGAGATCTACAGGAATTGGAGGGGTAGGTTTAACAATTGGAACATTTCCAAGAGAAGGGGCGTTTTGAGGCATAATTTTGTACTCCTGCGGGTGTAGCTTGGAAATAGAATACTCAACCAGAAATGACAGCCTGAAAAGAAAAATACCCCCACCTGTGTGGGTTGTATATATGTATTCCCTTATATGTCGGGTTGAGTGGTCGTATTCTAGCATACAGCATCCCAGACCGCAAGCCAAGATCGGGCATTTTACCTTAAACTTTTAGCTGGCAGGGAATTTGTTAAGGTCGTATGCCTTTCCAGCTGGGGGGAATTGATGCACCCTCTGAGTGATCATCGGGCTGTTCCAATTCGAAATCAGTTCTGGAAAGTGATAGAATAGGACATAGTGAACCTTCAGGATACTGCTATGAAAAAAACTCCCTTGATCCACACCCTTGATCTGAACTTTCTGAACTGTCAGAAGGCAATTGCCAGCTATCTGATCCCCTACAATGGAGGATTGATCCTGGTTGAAAGCGGCCCAGGGTCCACTCAGGGCGAACTGAAAAACAACCTGTCCCGGCTGGGCTATGATCTGGGCCAGGTCACTCACCTGCTGTTAACCCACATACACCTGGATCACGCCGGGGCTGCTGGCTGGGTGGCAGCGCACAGCGGTGCCCGCGTTTACGTCCACCCCCGTGGTGCTCCCCATATGCTCGATCCCACTCGGTTGCTGGCCAGCGCAGCCCGCATCTATCAGGACAGGATGGAGGAACTGTGGGGCGAATTCCATCCTGTACCTGAAGGCCAGCTGGTAGTGCTTGAGGATGGCCAGGAGATCCAGGCTGGCCCCTACACATTCCGGGCCCTGGATACGCCCGGCCATGCCAATCACCATATGGCCTATCTGCTCGATGATATCTGCTTCAGTGGTGATGTTGGTGGAGTTCGCATCCACGGCGGCGGGCAGAGGAACCTGCGCATTCCCATGCCTCCTCCGGAATTCCATCCTCCCCGCTGGAGGGAAGCCATTGCCAGGTTAAAAAAGGAAAAGATCACCAGTATTGCTCCCACACATTTTGGTTTTTTCGATGATGTCACCTGGCATCTGGATGAGGTCCTGGCCCAGCTTGACGCTGTCGAAGAATGGATGCAGGAAGTCATGCCCCGCGGGCTGGAGATCGAGCAGCTCCGGGAGGAGTTCCTGTCCTGGGTCAAAACCCGGGCTGATGCACTGGGACTGGAAGCTGGTACCCTGGACGCGTTCGAAAAAGCCAACCCTTCCGGGATGTCCGCTGACGGAATCAAACGCTATTGGGATAAATATATCCAGGGCAGCTGAATCCAAGCTCCTAATTCCCCACCCTTGAGAAAATCCCCTGGTTAACACACTGGTTCTCGATTCAGATCCAGCGATTCTGCCTGCAACTTATCCTTCCATCCAGCGTATATACCTGCAGAAAACCCAATCTGAATCTCAAAATTGCAAGGAGCATTTATGTCTACGAAAAAAAAGATCCTACTGGTATTGATACCCATCTTCCTGGTCTTCACCATTTCCTTCGCAACCGCTGCCACTGCCAGGGCTGTGGAATTCGACCAGGACGGCATCGTTGAAGAAGGGGAAGTGATAGACGATGACCTGTTCATCTCCGGGGATATTGTTGAAATCAACGGCACCGTTAACGGCGATGTCTTTGCGGCAGGCTCTGTCGTAAAGATCAACGGCACGGTCAACGGCAGCCTGGCTGCGGGCGCTCAATCCATTTATATAAACGGACCCATTTCCGGAAGCATTTACGCCGCGGCAAGCACAATGACGATTGACTCTAAGGCAGTCGTTGGCCGGAATTTATACTACGCGGGCTTCAATTTGACGACCCGGGAAGGTTCCTATATTGGCCGCGATCTGCTGGTTGGAGCCTATCAGGCCCTGCTCTCCGGCGAGATCAGCCGTGATATCCGGGCAGGCGTCGGGGCTCTGGAGATCAGCGGAATCGTTGGTAACGATGTCATAGCGGAAGTCGCTGGTCCCTCTGAGAAACAGGGGCCAATGATCTTCGCCGGGCCTCCTGGGGTTGAAACCATCGTTCCCTCAGGACTGCGGGTCTCTCAGAATGCTGAGATCGGCGGAGCGCTGATCTATAAAAGCTCCGAAGACCAATCAGAAACGATTGGAATGACCCCTGCGGGGGGTGTCAACTTTGAATATGATCCCTCCCTGGAGGACAAGCGAAATCCAGAAAATCACGGGCGGGGCAGCTCAACTGCCCTGGTAGTGCCCTGGATCGTGAAACGGGTGCGGATGCTGATCACTCTTGCCCTGCTTGGCGGCCTGGTGGTTTGGCAGCTGCCAGGACTGTTGAAGAAGGTCGAAGAGAAAGCTGAGAAGGAAACCGTGCCATCCTTTGGATGGGGATTGGTAACCATCCTGGTAGTTTACCTGGGAGCTATCCTGGTCGGGGGATTGATCCTGGCAGGAGCGATCTTCTTTGGTGTGATCACCCTGGGTGAGCTGGCGAAAGCGATCCTCGCCATCGGTTTCACCAGCATGGGTCTGGTTCTGGCCATTTTCGGCCTGCTGGTATCCTACGGTAGCAAGATTATCGTGGCCTACCTGGTTGGCAAACTACTCCTGGATTGGCTGGCTCCAAAATTTAAAGGGGGGATGATCTGGCCGCTGCTGATCGGCTTGCTGCTCTACACCTTGCTGCGGGCAATTCCCCTGGGCTTTGGGTGGTTGATCGGATTCACGGTAACTTCGATCGGCATCGGTGCCATGTGGTTAACCTACCGCGATCACGCCAATTCCGGGCAGACCCCAGATGACGAGAGCAGGGAATAATGACCGTCTTACCCTCAAAAAGAAAAGAACCTGGAGCTGAAAGCGCCAGGTTCTTTTTTAGCTGATTCATTCACCCAGGATCTGGACCACCAATTTCCGGTCTCTGGATCGGTTATCGAAGTCAACCAGGATGACTGATTGCCAGGTTCCCAGCGTCAGGCTTCCTGCCACAAAGGGGATGGTCAGGGAAGCCTTCAGCAGAGCAGCTCGGGCGTGGCTGTGCCCGTTGCCATCTCCCCAGCGAGCGTTGTGGAAATACTCCCGCTCCGGAGGGACGATCTCATCGAATAGTCGCTGCAGATCCTTTACACAACCCGGTTCGAATTCCAGAGTGGTGATGGCGCTGGTAGCTGAAGGGGAAAAAACCGTGGCGATACCATTCTGAAGGGAGCTATCTTGGAGACATTCCTGAATGCGAGAAGTTATATCCAGCACATCCCCATGTCCAGCAGTCTTCAGCGTTATATAGCGGGTGATCACGGTCATACCGACCTCCATCCGATCAAGGGCGTCGCGGATCGGCCCTTGAGCTGATCAGGCCACTTCCAGGTAGCGGTTGATTTCCCAATCTGTCACCCTGGTGCGGTATTCCTCAACTTCAGCCCATTTGGCCCGGCTGAAGACGTCACAGATCGTTGAGCCAAGCGCATCTTTGATGACTTGATCCCTTTCAAATTCATGCATGGCTTCAGCCAGTGATCCAGGCAGAGACCCGATCACCCGCTCTTTCCTTTCCTGCTCACTGAGCTCCCAGATATTGAGATCGTTCAAGGGAGCCGGACATTCCAGCTCCTGCTCAACACCATCCAGCCCGGCAGCCAGCATGGCCGCAAAGGCCAGGTAGGGATTGGCAGAAGGATCTGGACAGCGAAGTTCCAGGCGGACCGATTTATTTCTACCGGAAGTGTAGCGAGGAAGGCGGATCAAAGCAGAGCGGTTGATCTGAGCCCAACCGATGTACACAGGTGCCTCATAGCCCGGTACCAAACGCTTATAGGAATTGGGAATGGGCGCCAGAACCGCTGACATTCCCCTGGCATGTTTCAGCTGGCCGGCCAGGAAATGGTAAGCCAATTTGGAGAGATGGCTTTCATCTTTCTCGTCATAGAACAGATTTTCCCCGTCCTGGCTGAAAATGGATTGGTGGGTGTGCATCCCGGAACCATTAACCCCAAAGATGGGTTTGGGCATAAAGGAAGCGATCAAGTCGTATTTAGCGGCGATGGCTTTGACCGTGTATTTCATGGTGATGACATTATCAGCGGTCCTGAGTGCCTCGCCGTATCTAAAATCGATCTCATGCTGACCCCGGGCGACCTCATGGTGGCCCATTTCCACATCCAGTCCCATTTCATTTAAGGCAAACATCAGCTCGTTCCTGACCAGGGTTGCCTGATCGCGGGCCGAGAAATCGAAATAACCGCCCACATCATAGGGGACAGGGTGGATGTCTTTCTCCCCGTTGCGTCTGAACAGGAAGAATTCCGGCTCCGGCCCGACGTTGAAAACCCAGCCCTTTTCATCCAGCTTCTCGAGAAGTCTTTTAAAGACACCCCGGGGATCCCCTTCAAACGCACTTCCATTAGGCCTGTAGATATCACAGAATATCCGCGCTCGCTTGAGCTCCTGCGGGCTCCAAGGAAGGACTGCGTAGGTAGCCGGATCCAGCACCAGTCGCATGTCGCTTTCCTGAACTCGGGCAAAGCCTTCAACAGACGAGCCGTCAAACCAGACCCCATCTTCCAGCGCTGAAGGAAGCCGTTCCGGAGTGATATCAACACTCTTCACTGATCCGGTAACATCCGTAAACTGCAGCGAGATGAACTTAACGTCATCTTCTCGAACTCTGGAAATCAATTTTTTATGGTCCATATTTTCTCCTCGTCTATGGAAAGCCGATCCGGGATATGCCTGCAACCGGAGGCTGTTAGCAAAATCTCATTAAAAGAAAAAGCACGCCGGGGCGTGCTGGAACACAGACAGATATCAGCAAACCCTTCCCTTTGCCCCAAGGTTGAATTCTGGGATCCAGCCCTGTGCCATTGAAGGGGATTTGTCCCGCCTGTCGCCAGACGGTTTTGACCTGCTTCTTATTACGGGAAGGATATAGCAACCCATGGCGGGGTTGCAGAGGCATCCGCTGATCGTTCGATTTTCTCTGCGCTGCTGCGCAAATTAGCATTCCCCTCGCGGGGAAGACCTCCACCTCGTCACCTCATCTGGATGAGGCTCAGCCGCTGTACATCCTCGAGTATTCCTTTGTTAAACTGCTGAAATGATTGTAGCAGGGGACTAACAGATTGTCAATTTGTTTATCCAGGCGGTCGCAGCTGCCGTTACCACTATGGGAGGATTTCCACGAACATATAACGCTTCAAATGGAAGATCACCCGGTAGTGGCCCAGTTCAATTTCATGATTGATGATCTGCAGTGTCTGATCATTGTCTTTATATAAAGATATCAGCATATACCTGACATCCGGAAATTCCTGGAGCCGTTCCTTAAAGAATTCCGGATCCTCAAAACCGCCAATGTCTACTTGCAGTTCTTCAAAGCCAGGCAGGTAACGGAGTGGATAATTGGTAAAGATGGGCTCCAGCTGTCCCTTTCCTTCGAAAAAGCTGTAGAGCTCTTGATTAACATCTGGGTCAAGGGCCAATTTCTGTTTGCTAATCTGACTTCTGACCAGACTCTCTGTTGGAAAGAGCAGACCCAGGCCAATCCCTGACAGCACAAGCAGGAGGATGAAAGCGATCAAGGGCAATCTGGTAAATTTAATCTTCTCCGACACCCGAACAGCCAGGTTGATAAGGGCTGCTGCTGCGTGACCTGCTGCCAATCCAAGCAATGCAAATCCGATGGACAAATTCCTGGTATAGAGGCTGAACAAAAACCCCCAGATCAAGCTGTAAGGAAGCAGTATCAGGAGCACAATCCTGCGGATGTTCTTCTCTACAAACGGCAGGGTAAGGATCACTATCGGATATAGGTAGAAATAAATACTGAGATCCTTGTAAGCTCTGGCCAGACGTTCAATCAAGGTCCGCCCTGAATGATGTTCCTGGCTGATCAGTTGCAGTACATTGGATTTCGCTCCTTGGAGTATGCGCAGCTCATTGAATCCATACCAGGGCAGTAAAAGCAAAACTGCCAACCCGAAATAAGTCGCGGTTCGGATGAGCTTCTCTTTTCTGGTCAGCGATTCCATCTGGCTGAACACGATCCAGTAAGCCAGCAGCGGATAGACCGCAACCACGAATAGGCCATTTTGCTTCGTTAGTGCCGTTCCAGCCGCAAAAATGAAACCTACCAGAGCATAGTGACCTTTCCTGTCCTCATCAGGGTCAGAGGCAGCTTTTAGTAAAGCATGGACTGATAGGAAAGTGAAAAATACCACCGCCACGTCCACATAACCTGAACTCAAATAGGGTAGATAAAAGCGTTTTAGCAAGTACTGGGTCGCTACCAGGCCGATAAAGTAGGCATAATTCCGATACGCCAGGCCCAGGTCCAGCAACAGCAGGAGTAAATAGATTCCGAACAGAGGCATAAAGCCAATTGCGAAGACCTGTAGTGTTGGGCTTCCCATAAAGGTGTATGTCAGAGAGAAGTTTGTTGGAATCAGCTGAGGATAGCGCCAGGTTCCTACAGGTGGGGCATTAGAAAACCATTCCACAGCCCAGCGATTCCAGGATACCACTGCATCCCACAGCGTAAAAACAGAGCCAAGATTATCGACCAGCTGGTCGATCGCCCAGGCGACGCTGACAAACGACCAGGCCAAAAAGAACAAACCAACCAAGCTGTTCAGGGAGCCCTGGATTCCACCGCTTTCCCTGTCCTCAACCCTGATCAGTCCTTCAACCGCTCCCTGTACCCGTGTGGACCAGTGCTTTATGGACCGGGATAGAGGTTCTCGCCAAGCTGGCCAGTAGAGATAAATCGCCAAACCAATCTCCAACGTAAAAAGTGCCAGATGGACAGCCCGTAAATTAACCTTCAGATAAGTCAGTATCACCACAACAAGGTGATTGAAAATCAGGCTCAAACCAAAGGAATATATTAACTGCTGGATAAAGCCTTTGGGAATTTTAAATAATTTCAGCAGAATCAAACCAGGTAGCAGACATATTTGGATGAGAGAAAGCATACCCAGGTAAAACATAACTGTATCCGTCTCTAAAATTATGCGATCATTCGAACTTAGCCGTCTTGATCGGTCTTAATGAATCTGTAAATAGCAAATACATCCAGGGGTCCGGGCAAAGGGATGGTCCTGCGCCGGTCGATTACAAAACCTTTCTCAGAAATCAGATCGACTATCTGGTAAATGTTCCGATGGTGATATTCACCGCTAAACCCAGCGATTCTCCGCAACAACCTGTAGAAACCGTTCTCTGTGGGACCTGAGATGATCAATTTGCCCCCTTGTTTGAGTTTACGCTTCAGGATCATGACCGTGCCAAGGAGATCGTCAACATGCTCCAGCACTTCCAAAGAGGTGATCACATCTAGAGAATTATCCGGGATGTATTCTTCTATATTTCCCAATGGGAACAATTCCACGTCTTTCCTCTGGTGGACATTGAGAACCTCCCCGGCAGGGAGAACATCCAAATCTGTCCCATAGAGCTGATTCCTCCCCTCCTCCAGCTGCAAAAAGAGAATACCCAGTCCACATCCATAATCGAGAATTCTCTTTCCCTGAATGTCACCTACAAACCCCAGTGCCAATTTCATCCGCCAGGCAACGATTCCGCCCACCAGGGGGTTCTTGTGCAGGTAGGATCCCAGAGCCATTTCATAGGTGACAGGATCCTCCTCAGAGAACAGCTCAGCCAGAATGGCTTTATCGAACTTAAGACCCGATAACAAAGACACCTTTACCATAGGTTCACATTCAATTTCCCAATATTCATTTATCCTCGGGAGCAGACTGGCCCGGGAATTTTTTCCTGGCTACGTTCAAGTGATTCAACCCCAGCATGAATCTGGTGTGTCCGATGGGTTCAAAACCCGCCTCTTCCAACATCTCAAGCACATCGGAATTGCTGATACCGAATACTTCTCCCTCCTTCATCCCCCGTTCAGATTGGTCAACATCCCAGGGTTCGCGAATCTTATGCCAGATCCGGGAAATCAGCGGGGGGATCATGGTGATAACTATCCTGCCGCTGGTAGAAAGGACCCGGTAGGCCTCACGCAGGACTGCTTCCCGGTTTGGAATGTGATTCAAGGCAGCGATGATGGTCACTGTCTCAAACTCACCATCCGTGAAAGGTAAATTGGCGGTATCCTCCACAACCTGATCGACTCCGTCCCAGGGATGGATATCCACTCCAATGCCTTTACCCTGATAGGCTGTCACCAGCTGATTGGTCCCGCAGCCAATGTCCAGCAACCGGCCTCGAATATAAGGTAGCGCAGCCCTGATCCGCCACTCCAAGAGTTTTTTACCTAAAAGATCTTTCAACCATTACTCCTAACCAATCCTCTGCGGGTGATTCTGAAGACCTCATTCTAACATAGGCAAACGCGGGGTTACAGCTCCTGACGAGCAAAACTGAACAGCTGGAGCAGTATTATTCCCGTTAAACCCAGCAGTAAGCTGAGTCCTATATAAATGATATGGGATCCCACTGCAATGCTCATGGATGTCATAGAATCAAAACCAAACAGCGAGAAAGCTGCTACAAAGCTGATCTCATGTGAACCCAGGTTGGCAAACCCCTGCACGGGTATCAGTGTCACTGGAATCAGGATCAAAGTCACCACATATACCTGCATCAAAGTGACCGGGAATCCCAGACTGGTAATGATCGCATACAAAGTGGTTTGAACAAGAAACCAGATTGCGATTGAAATCAACAGGGAAATCAAGAGTTTCTTCTGAGAAAAAGCTATGCGCAGTTCTTGAAATAACCTTGACCCCGCTTTTCCCAACCTGCGCATTAAGGTTACTTTCGACTGTCTGGTTTTTTTCAGCAGCTGCTCCAATTTTGCTGGTCTGTAAAGCAGCCAGAGCAGCAATCCAAATCCCAGCAGTACCAGTAAACTCACCCCCGCAATTACGATTCCCAGGTTGCTGCCCAGCCGGGACCATTGGGTTGCCAGCAGGATCGGGAGGAGCAAGGCCATAACGATCAGATCCATAACCCTGGCAGCCACTAGAGCCGCTGTGCTGCGGGCCAGGGGGATGCTCAAGTGTTCCTTATACAGGAGAGGAAAGGTCACTTCACCAGTCTTCACCGGCATCAAATAGAGATACATCCCATACAAGTTGGTCGTGCCGAGAAGCCGAAAGAATTTCCTGCTTCCGCCTAGCAGGTATTGAAATCGGCCAGTCCTAAGCGCATAAGTAAGCAGATGGGAAATAACCGCTGCCAGCAGCCATCCCAGGCTGATGCCCTTGATAGTCATCCAGACCTGGTGCCAGTCCATCTGCAGCAGTACAAAAACCACAACCAGCAGGGATAACACCACTGCGAATATCAACTGGAGTCTTTTCAATGACTGGCTCCTGTTCCTGGCAGACCAGCCAAGTAAACACTGTCCATTTTGGTCTCTAACCCAGCGAGGGTTCCGATGAAAAGCTCCTGAGGTTAACCAAGACTATGGATTACTCCCAATTATTATCGCTCTCCTGCTTATTTTCACTCCAAATATACATCAGCTGGGCGATCTGCTCGGATACCAACCCCACCATGAAGATCACCACCGATACAGTCATTAACATCGCAGAAGTGGGACCGTAGCCGGTGTTGAGGAAAAGCACCTTGAACAAACCATATCCAAGTCCGGTCAGAAACATTAAAATGCTTACCGGGATGAAAATTTTCAGAGGTGAATAATAGGTAGCTACACGGAGAATAATTGTTATGAAACGCATCCCGTCGCGGATGATCTTTATCTTGCTTTTTCCAACCCGTCTCCTCCCCACTATAGGCACGTAACAGAGACTTCCACCTGAACGGAGCACTGCCAGCGTAATCGTTGAGGGATAGGAAAAAGTGTTAGGCAGCAGATATAAAAATCTGCGGGCAAAGCTGCTCCTTATCGCCCGGAACCCGGAGGTCAAATCTTCTATCCGTTGGCCGCTCATATAGGAAGCCAGAGCGTTGTAAATCCTGTTGCCGAAATCGCGGTGAATATCTGTATCGGAACTTTTAGAGCGGGCTCCCACAACCATATCGTAGGAACCCATCTTCTCCAGCAAGGAGGGAATCATGGACGGTGGGTGCTGTCCATCTGCATCCATCATCAGCAGAACGGCCCCCCTGGCATTCCGAATTCCGGTTTTGATACTGGCTCCATTGCCGATATTATCTGGATGACTGATAACACTGGCTCCTTCCTGTTCGGCCAGTTCAGCAGTTCGGTCGAGTGATCCATCGTTGATTACCAGTATCTCGTAGCTGTAATCCTGGTCTGATAACACCTGATGAATTTGCCGTAGCACCTCAGAAATGCTCTCTTCTTCGTTATAAGCAGGAATTATGATTGATAAATCCAGGGTTTTCTTTTCCATGCGTGAAGTATATCATAACGTGAATCACAGAAAGGTTTCCCTGGCGGGGAGATAAGGAGACCCTGAACATAACGCAATGCCAAGCTTTACAGGGATTGGGCAAAAAGATATAATCTCCTCATTCAGGGGGGTGGTTGAGTCCCGGTGGGCTCCCCGGTCTTCAAAATCGGTGGCGGGTCGTACTGCGAGCCGCGGTGGGTTCGACTCCCATTCACTCCCGCTATTCTTTTTTAAATTGGACCGTCCAGCTATGTTGCAACCTGGTGACAACAATCGCAACCCGGGTGAAATTGACACCCTGATCAATCTGGTCAACCAAATCCTGGACATCGGGCAGTACACCCTGGGTGGTCCCCGGGAAAACTTTCTGGTTCGCTGCGAAGGCCAGCTCAGGCTGCCCTCCGAAGAAGCCTACAGTATATTGGCTTCCCTGCTGGAGCCTCATCAGCTCGTTCCCCTTTTCAGATCCGATCGGGGCAACCACATCGTCCTCATCCGCCAATCCTTTCCAAAACCCAGGCTTCCCAAGAAAAGGGTCAACTATTCCCTCTTTGCCATCACCTTCATCAGCATTCTCCTGGCCGGCATCCTGACGGTTTACAACGGTCCCGAAACACTGGACCCGGCTTTGATCTGGAATCATGTTAAACCCGATCTGAACCAGGCGCTGGCTTTCACGGTCAGCCTGCTGGCGATTTTAACAGCCCACGAGTTCGGCCACTACTTCGCCGCCCGCTACCACCAAACCAGAGTTACCCTGCCCTTTTTCATCCCCTTCCCCTTAAGCCCCTTCGGGACGATGGGCGCTTTCATACGCCTGCTGGAACCTCCCCGCAATAAAAAGGTCCTGCTCGACATCGGCCTGGCAGGCCCTCTGGCGGGAATGGTGGTCACCATCCCGGTCCTTGTCATTGGTCTGTCACTGTCGGTGGTCGACAGGCTCCCCACTGTGCTGCCCCCCAACTTCGGCTTTGAGGGCAATTCCATTCTCTACCTGGTTATCAAGTATCTCGTCCATGGAGCCTGGCTTCCCCAACCAGCAACTTTCGGGGGCACAGCACCCTTCCTGTACTGGATCCGGTTCTTTTTCACCGGCACTCCACTGCCCGCCGGCGGCATTGATGTCTCCATCCATCCTGTTGCCTGGGCTGGCTGGGCCGGGCTGTTGATCACATCACTTAACCTGCTGCCGGCCGGGCAGCTGGACGGGGGTCATCTGATCTACAGCCTGTATGGCGGCCGCCTGACCTGGCTGCGGCCGCTGATCGTGATCATCCTCCTGGCACTGGGTTTCCTGTGGTCTGGCTGGTGGCTGTGGGCAGCGTTGATCCTGCTGCTGGGCGGGCGCAGCGCGGAACCTCTGGATGACATCACTGAACTGAACCCGGTCCGCAAGGCTCTGGCCCGTTTCGGTCTGGTGTTATTCGTCCTGGTCTTTATGCCGGTTCCCCTCATCCTGGTCTAATATTTACCTCAGCCCTGTTATAAAAAACAAAAAACCACAACCCTGAACAGGTTATGGTCTGTAATTTTTCTGGCAAGAACGCCTGTTTAATCCACTTTCGCCTTAGAATCGTCTTTCTTCTTCGCTCCCTGGGCTTCCTTCTCTTCACTCTTGGAAGCTGACTTGCTGTGGTCTTCAGACAGGCGGGATTCCTCCATGCCGGACGGGGAGCGATTGTCAGTGGCGTAGAACCCCGACCCTTTAAAGACTATACCGACTGGCAGGTATACTTTGCGAAGTGTCTCCGTTTGACATTCAGGACACACTTTCAGAGGTTCGTCGTCGAAACTCTGTCTGCGGTCAAACTGCACGCCGCAATTTTCGCAGCGGTAAGTGTAAATAGGCATAACAAACCTCGTTGATCACCGGATAAAGGCGATCGATTTACCACCCAAAATTATAGTACTTCGATGATTGAATAGCAAGGTATGCCCATCTCGCAGGGCTGTTTCTTATATATTATTAACCAAACCGTCCGGGTTCAGGGTGTAGCTGTAGGCGACGGCGTCAAACTCGGTGAGGGAGAAGGTGTATACGTAGAAGTTGAGGTTGGCGTCAGACTGGGGGTGGGAGTTTCCGTAGCAGTGGAAGTCGCCGTGGCGGTAGGAGTCGCCGTGGGTGTGGAAGTGACGGTGGGCGTCAGAGTGGGAGTGAAAGTCAGAGTCGGTGTTGGAGTGGAAGTTGGAAGCAGCTTTGCGGCAGCGAGATATTCCCATTCATCCGGCACGAAAGCCGGCGGCAGATTGCTCAATGCTTCCCAGTTTTGAACGGAAGCCTCAAATAACCCGACTTTCTCGAGACTCAGAGCCCGGTAATAATATACCTCCGCCAGGTCATATTCATCAGAAGCCAGCTTTTCCGCATCATTAAAATAAACCAGCGCCAGATACAGGCTATCGCTGTCGTAGAGCAGACGGCCCAGATAGAGGTTGATTTTAAAATTATATTTGTCCAGACTCCTGGCTTTAACAGCCTCACCTACGGCGCGATCCAGATCTCCCTGCTCCGCCAGAATCTGAGCCCTGAGCAGGTATAGATCACTGGACTCTCCTCCCATATCCGCCGCCTGATCAAGCAGCTCCAGCGCCCGGTTCAGATCTGTCCCGGTAAGATAGTATGCTTTACCCAGAGAGTAGTAGAATACCCAGGTTTTATGAGGCTCATAAGGCTCATAGCGGGATAAGAATTCCAGCGCCCGCTCAGGGTTCCCGGTTTCCAGACTTACCCGTCCCGCAACCAGGTAGGAGGGTATGTGGTTGATATCCAGGGCCAGCGCCTTGTTGATAGACTTTTCAGCTTCCTGATAATCCTTTAATCCCAGCAGGGCCTCTGCTTGATAGTAATAAGCCAGAGGAGACTCCGGGAGATAACTGACGGCCTGGGAGGAATCCTCGTATGCCAGCTGGTAAGATCCCTGGTCCAGGTAATATTTAGCTCTCTCCAGGTAGACCTGTCCAAATTCCGGGTCCAGCAGCAGAGCTTGATCCAGGTCCTCTTTGATATCCTCTGCAGGTTCAAGGACCTGGTTGACCAGCGCCCGGCCGTAGTAGGCAGGGGCGAAAGTCGGATCCAGAAAGAGGGCTCGTTCATAGGCTTTCAGGGCTTCATGATAACGGCCCAGATAATAGAAGGCTTCCCCTACCAGGTAAACGATATCCGGCGTCTCCAGCTGTTTTACCGTCTGCTGCATATAGGTCAGCATGGTCTCAAAATCCCCCTCCCGGTAGGCTTTCATAGCCGTCTGGTAAGATCCATAACCGGGATGCGGTGTCAGCACATAGGCTGGCGTCGGCGTATAGGGTTCATCCAGCACCTGACCGATAGGTATCTGCAGGATCGGATCCGGCGTTCCGGTGAGCTCGCCAGCCAGCTCTGGGGCAGCTGAGGGTGTCCAGGTCATCGGTGTGATGGTCAGGCGGGGAGAGAAGATCGAGCGCGTGCCGGGCAGGATCCCACCACTCACCAGCACCAGCACGATGATCAACGCGCCCACCAGCAGGGGAACCAGTTGTTTGGAGTTGTAGCGGCTTTTTTTCCGTTTAACCTGACTTTTACCCACTTTGCGAATATCAGGGAGTTCCCTCAGCCAATCCCGCTTTCTGATCTCAGCAGGACGGACGTTTTCCGGCTTATAGGCGCCAAACAGGATCATTCCCAGTTTGGCATCCTGGTTTTCAGGATCCAGGGCGAGGACTTTATTG
>JANTFT010000031.1 GCA_024763275.1 Anaerolineales bacterium
CCATATACTGGACACTTATGAGGCCGGACTTGTTCTCCAGGGCTCGGAAATAAAATCCATCCGCAATCACCAGATCAGCATCGATCAGGCGTATGTGTACGTTGACGGTGAACAAGCCTGGCTTGTTGACGCCTACATCCACCCCTATGAACAGGCCAGCGCTTTCAACCATGATCCCAGGCGCCGCCGGAAACTGCTGCTCCATAAAAAAGAAATCCTGGAACTCTGGGATAAGGTTCGCATCAAGGGAAATACCATCATCCCCCTGCGGGTCTACCTTTCCCGGGGGAAGGCTAAAATTGAAATCGCCGTAGCCAAAGGCAAAAAACTGCGCGATAAAAGAAAAGAAATCGCTGAGCGGGAAGCCCAGCGCCAGACAGAAAGGGATTTGAAAGGTGCCGGCTTTTAAGGCAAATACCGCACCCCGGGGGTTAACCAAGATGAGCTTACCATCGACCATCGCTGGAATAAATCAGCTTAGCGCACAGGAAAAGAGAGAAACCTATGCGAAAATTATGCCCCCTGAATTGCTGGAACTTTTCAATATCAGACCCGATCTGAGAGACCAGCAAGGAAACGATCTCTTCAAGCTGAAATGCAATCCCGGGGCGATTGACGCCCAGATGGCTCTTTACCACCAGGCTGGCGCAAGCGATCCGGTGCTCTTTGGACACATCGCCGATACGATCCATGGACAGCTGCACATCCTGCTTTATGGGATGAACGACGTTGGATCTCCCCGCTTTGATGTGGACCGACTTCCCGATGGAACAAAAACCAACTTCGGAACCAACCAACGCAACCTGGAAGCAGAGGAAAAAGCCCTTAAATCAGGTCTGGCGCCGGGACAAATTTACCGCGGACCCCATCTTTTCAAGGAATCCTTGCGCCAGTTTGAGAGTTTTGTAACCTGCCTGGGCCAGGATCTGTTCTTTGTGGAACCGCTTTTTTACCATGTGGCACTTATCTTTGAGCGTTATCGCTTTCACTATCAATCCGGGAAAAGGCTGATGAAACGCATCAATGAAGGCTTTTCCAGTAGCGGCGACCTTATACCCCTGCTGGATGGAAGCACTGTATTTCGCCAACCAGGCGCGGAGGCCAAGATCCGCCTGCGCTCCTGGGCGATCCATGACAACATCCTGGGGCAGCCATTCTCAAATGTGACCATGTACAAGTACGTTGATAAGGATGCGGTCCCCTGCAAGGACTACCCCCTGCCGTGGTGAAACACCTTGACCCAGACAGCAACTGTCATCAAACAAATCAGCAAAGAGCTTGAAACCATGATCAAAATTGACGGCAACTCCCTGACAATCGAAGACATCCACCGCGCTGCGGTTGGTCGTGAGCGCGTCTCCCTCCACTCCAGCGCTATCGCTCATATCAAGCGCTCCCGGGACCAGGTGGAGGAGATCATAGCCAAAGGTGACCCGGTCTATGGCATTAACACCGGATTCGGGATCTTCGCAGACGCCAAGATCTCCAGCAGCGAAACCCGGATCCTGAACAGGAACTTAATACTCAGCCATGCCGTAGGTACCGGTCCAGACCTGCCGGAGGAAGTCGTCCGGGCCGCGATGTTGATCAGGGCCAACACCCTCGCCAAAGGATTCTCGGGCGTACGGCTGAGCTTGATCGAAACGCTCCTGAAAATGCTCAATCAAGGCGTTCACCCCCAAATTCCCTCCCAGGGCTCCCTGGGATCCTCCGGAGACCTGGCTCCTCTTTCCCATTTGGCGCTGGTGCTCTCAACGGACCGGCAGGACCTGGAGGAACATTCAGGCTTCGCTGAATTCCAGGGTAAGGTCTACTCTGGAAAAGAAGCCATGCGGCAGGCCGGGATACCCCGGTTGATCCTCGAAGCCAAGGAAGGTCTCGCTCTCAACAACGGGGCGACCTTCTCAGCCGCCATCGGAGCATTGGTGTGCTACGAAGCCAGGAGGCTGCTGGCCGTTTCTGAGATCGCCTTAGCGATGAGTCTGGAAGCCCTGGCGGGAATATCCAAAGCATTTGATCCCCGGATTCATGAATCCCGTCAGCATCCGGGCCAGATAGCTTTCGCCAGGAAGGTTCGGGAACTTACCGCGGGGAGTACAATCCTTGATTCAAAGCCGCATGTCCAGGACGCATATTCTCTGCGGTGCAGCCCCCAGGTACACGGTCCTGCACTGGAAACCCTGGAATTCACTGAAGCTGTCATCAGCAGGGAGATCAATGCCGCCACGGACAACCCACTGATCTTCCCGGAAGGAGACGCTATCTCCGGCGGCAACTTCCACGGCGAGCCCATAGGCCTGGTGATGGATTTCATGGGCATCGCCCTGGCAGAGATTGCCGGCATCGGAGAGCGCAGGATCTACCGACTGACTGATGGGAAGCTGAACAACGATCTACCGCCAATGCTGGTGGATAACCCCCAGGCAGCCGGTTTGAACTCCGGCATGATGATGCCCCAATATACAGCCGCTTCCCTGGTCCTGGAAAACAGATCCCTTGCCGGCCCCGATTCCCTGTACTCGCTGCCCACCTCCGCCTCCCAGGAAGACCACAACGCTAATGCCATGACCGCTGCCCGCCATACCCTGGAAATCGTCAACAACACCCGCCAGATCCTGGCCATTGAGCTGTATACTGCAGCCAGGGCCCTTGACCTGCGGCTGCGCGAACACCCAGACTTGGAACCGGGAGCTGGCACCAGGGCTGCTTATAATCTCCTGCGAAAACATGTGCCCTATCAAGCTGGCGACACTCTCTGGGGTCCGGAAATTGACCGCGTCCGGGAGCTGATTGACGGGGATGAATTCCTGGCCGAGGTGGAAAGGGCCCTCAGTTCTTCCGGGTCGGGGCGCTGACCGGTCAGATCCCTGCCCCAGCATTGTCATTGGTATGATCAGGATAGATTTATGGCTGCATGTCCTTATTGCAAAATCGTCACTGGAGACCTGGAAAGCATCGTGGTCCATCAGGATCAGCTGTGCACGGCGTTCATGAGCATCCAGCCGATCAATCCCGGCCATCTGATACTGGTCCCTAATGAACATATCCCCGACCTGGAAGGGCTCTCACCCGACACCGCCGCCCATCTCTTCCAGATTGGGGGGCAGCTGGGCCGGGCTGTTCGGCACAGCGGGATTCAATGCCAGGGCATCAATTTGTACCTCGCGGAGAGTTGGGCTGGCAGCCAGGAAGTCCCCCATCTTCACCTGCATATCATTCCCCGTTTTGAGGGCGATGGATTTGACTTTCAATACAGCCCGCGCTATGCTGAACTGCCAACCCGCAGGGAACTTGAAAACAACGCTTTTTATATCAAACAGGCTTTACAGGAATTAATCCCCGGGGAATGACGGAACTATGGAAAAGGAGACTCTCTCAAGCGCCAAGCAGATTGAGGCCGACCTGCTCGTACAAGCCATCCTGGTATCGGTGTTTTATATTGCAGCCCAGATGCTGTCGGATATCGCCAGCCTGCAAATTGTCCTGGTAGCCGGATTTTCCATTGACGCAGGCACTTTTATCTACCCCCTGACCTTCACATTAAGGGATATGGTCCATAAAGTCGCTGGGATAAAGATCGCCCGCATGCTAATTCTGACAGCGGCCGGCGTGAATATCCTGATGGCTTTGCTCTTTAAGCTGGTCTCGATGCTGCCCCCTGACCTCTCCGTTGGTCCCCAAACTGCCTTTGGCACCCTGTTGGCCCCGGTCTGGAGAATCGTGCTGGCATCCATTATCGCGGAGGTGGTCGCCGAATTGATCGACACCGAAGGGTACCGGATCTGGGTGGAAAAAGTCACCCGCCGGTTCGAATGGGCCCGGGTCGTGTTCAGCAATGCCTTCAGCGTCCCGGTGGACAGTTTCCTGTTCAGTTTTCTGGCTTTTTATGGAAAGTTCCCACTTAGCGTGGTCAGCTCCATCTTTTTCAGTAATATGATCATCAAGGGGCTGACAACAATTATCAGCATACCAGGGATCTATCTGGTGAAAGAACGGAAGTAACGCTCTCCTCCAGGTTGCAGGGACGAACAAACAAGTATAATACAAGCATGCAGGAACAGCAGATCTTCAAACACAACACAGGAAGGCCAACATGAACAGAAAAATCATCTTCAAAAGCGTGGCTGTTATGCTAGTCCTGATGCTGGGCGCTTGCAACATGCCTAGATCGGCCGTCTCGCCGCCTGAACAGACAGCCTTGGTTGAAACCGCGGTGGCGGAAACAGTCGCGGCTGATATAGGTTCCTCCCAGACGGGAGACACTTCCATGTCATCCACCGACACACAGGAGGTCGCAGCCGAATCCACGACTCAACCCCCGCCCCCTGATACCGTTGCCCCCGATACGCCAACCCCCTCGGACACACCCATCCCCTGCAATCTGGCAAGATTCGTCAAGGATGTCAACATCCCGGATGGGACGGTATTCGAACCCGGGGATGTTTTCACGAAAACCTGGCGCTTGACGAATGTGGGATCCTGTGCCTGGACGAGCGGCTATGATATTGTCTTTGCGGGAGGGGATGCCATGGGCGCGCCCAGCGCGGTCCAGATCACTTCTGGCACGATCAACCCCGGACAGAATGTGGATGTATCAGTGCAGCTTACCGCTCCCAGCTCAGCCGGGACCTACCGCGGCAACTGGCAGCTTCGCGATCCTTCAGACGTTATATTCGGAATTGAGAATAGTTCCAGCGGCTATTTCTGGGTGGAGATCGAGGTCGCCGTTCCAACCGACACTCCCAGTCCGGTTTCAGCGACTCTTCACACTTCCAGCCGCACCAAGAATATGAGCGTTGGCGGTATGAGCAGCGGCACAAGGTTGGGTATTGCGCCTAATGGAGACGCGATCCGTGCTTTTGTCGATTTTGATCTCAGTACCCTGGCAGGATTGAGTTCCAGCTCAACGATCCTGACAGCGACTCTGGACATGAGCAACCATGACGGCTACAGCTGTTTTGAATTCTTGCACCCTCTCAAAGCCGGGCAGATAAATTTCGGCACAAGCCCTCAGTACCCTGGAGACTTCAATGAGGTTCCTTCAGCTATCCTCTTCGAGGTTCCCTCAGCGTTAGGGATCTCCGGTCCTGTAACTATCACAGACATCTTGCAGAATTATGTCAGCGCCAATGGAGCGGGCCATTTCCAGTTCAGAGTGTGGCTGAACGGTGATAATGCCGGATCGGCATTCGCCTGCTTGATGGAATGGCCAGATCCGCTCTTGAACGTAACCTATCTACCATAAACACAGATCCCATAGATTTGAAAGAGCCCTCAAGTGATTTGAGGGCTCTTTTCAGATCGACAGGAATTATATCCCCGCAAACAAATCGTTGATCACTGCTGCCCTCTGATCTGGTTCGGGAATGGCCTGCATGAACTGGTCCACCGATCTCGCGCCCAGCAGCCAGAACAACCATCTTATCGCTCCGCGGGTCAAACCATGGCCTCCTTGACTGGCATGGCATCTCGCGGCAGCTGCCTTTTTATCCTTGAACTCACTGTAATCCACCCGGGCATGAACTGGGAACTCATCCCCGGCCATCTGAGTCAGGTCGATGTCCTTGTTCTTGCCGTACCTGCTGGGATCCTTTCCAAGCAGCTTCAATAAACGAACATTGAAACGAATGAAATGGCGCGGGATAGTATGATAGTACAGCCTGGCAGGCTGGTACGGGGGGTTATCCCTCATATATGAAGGATCACTGGCCAATATGAAAGCCTTGGTAGCCGCCCGGTTGATAAAGATATGATCCGGATGCCGGTAACCACCTTGCGGGTCAAACGTTAAAACCACCTGGGGTTGGAACTCCCGCAGGTATTCAGCGATCTCTCCAGCAACTTTTTCCAAAGGGGCATTGATCAAAGCCCGGGGGTGCTGATTATCCGCGCTGCCGGTCATCCCTGAATCCCGGTAATCGAGCAGCTGCAGTCTTTCTATGCCCAGGGTTTTCACCGCGCAGTTAAGCTCGTTGATCCGCAGATCTGCGATTGATCCAAAACCTTCCAGGTATTCCGGATCCACCTCACCCACCTCTCCCCTTGTGGCACAGATCAAATGGACCCGCACCCCATCACTGGCATACTTCGCCAGGGTGCCCCCCATTCCGAATGACTCATCATCAGGGTGAGCCAGCACTGCTAAAATCCTCTTTTCCAAATCGCTTCCTCCTTCTAAACCAGTCCCCTAAGAACAGGTCGATTATATCACTCACAATAGATTCACCCCTTTTCAACACCCTCCCAGAGCAGATTTCCCTTCCTTTCGAAGAAAAAAGAGGGTGATTTTCATCGTGTTTTTCCCTTCCAGACTGTCAAGACCCCCCGGATAAGTGTTGACAGTCGCTCCAATCCTGTTAAAATGCACAAAGATTATTCATTCACTGCAAATAAACAGGAAACACATGGAAAACACCCAATCCGTCAATTTGACCCCAGAAGCAGCTATAGCTGTAAAGACGCTGCTTAAGGAACAAAACCTGGAAGGGCACTCCCTGCGAATTTACATCGCAGGTGTTGGCTGAGGGGGTCCTCAGTACGGCATGTCACTGGATAACAAGGTTAGCGACAGCGACCAGGTTTATTCCAGCCATGGCGTAGAGGTCATCGTTGATGGCCAAACACTGGCATATCTGCAAAGCGCAACTGTAAAATATGTCCAGGAAGGCGAGCGCAGCGGCTTCCTGATTGAACAAAATTCACCTAGCGAGGCCTATTCTGGATGCGGGACCTGTGATTCGTCCGCAGGCTGCAACTAGCGGCTCGATTAATCCTTAATACAAAAAGACCGGGCTAATCGCCCGGTCATCCTATTTAAAGGGCGGAATTTTCAGGTTCGGCGCAGGAAAGAAACCACCAAACCGAACAGTCCGATAGATGCCAATCCCAGAATGATAAAGCCGCTGGGCAGGCCAGCAGTGCCGCCAGAGGCAACCACCGGCTGATAGGTAGGTACAACCAGAGGAGGGGGCGGGGTAAAGGTCGGCTTGCGGGTTGGCGGGATTTCCGATATGAATTGAGAAGCCAAAGTGGGGTCAATGGTGGGTGTCGTCTCTGGAGTGGGCGTGGGGGGTTTGGGAACCACAGGAAGCTCACCTGTTACCCTGACATAAGGAGCATAAACCCAGGCAACACCTTCAGGCACACCGGGGTATGCGATCATAACCCAGGTGCCGCCTTCAGTTTTAGCCAGGGCGGGTACTTCCTGCCGGTTGATCAGCACACCCACTTTAGGATAGAAAACATCTGGCCCGGAGCGAACGTTGATCTGGTCCTCAGGATCAGAATAGACGATCGCGATCGGTCCTGTAGGTGTTCCGGTCACTGTGGGGATTGACACGGTCGGCTGCTGGTCATCTTCAGACGCCAGGGCCTGATCCGTGCCAACCAGGAAAATTCCCCAGGCTGCCAGACCGATTATCAATGGAATTAGGATGGTAATTCTTTTAACCATTCTGCACTATTCCTGCACTCTTAAAGCTCCAGCTTGGTCAGAGCAGAAACCGCCGTCAGGTAAAGCGCTTCCTGTTCTACCCTGGTTTTCGCCCTGGCTGACGCCTGACTGGAGGGCCGATCCTTTTCCAGTCGCTGGATCAGGTTCTTCAGGGCAACCGTTGTGCTCAAAAATCCTCCCTCTCCGCAGTAAAAAATGGCTTGCCGGCGGATCTCAACCGGGAGCTTTCGGTCGTTCAATATACCACTCAACGCCTTTCCTGCATAGGAACACACTTTAAGGATCTTCCCCACCGGCTCCTCGGCAGACTGATAAGCCACAGCTACTTCCAGCAGTCTCAGATACTGTTCCTTTCCAAATCCAGCCAGATGCTCGGCCAGACATTCCAGCTGCCGCTCAGCAAGGACAGGCCTGGTCCCGTCACCTGCCAGCAAGCCCCCCACCATTTTAACTGCCTGAAGGCGAATTTCCAGATCTGGATCGCTAAGCCTGGTAGCCAGCAGAAAGACTGCCAGCAAATCTTCCTGGTAGTTGTCCATGGCCTGGAGGTCTTCCAGAGCCTGAACCCGCAGATTTGCATCCGGAGCTATCAGACTCTCAAGTATCCCGCGGCAATTGGAGGTTGGCTGCTGAAAACCTTTCTGGCGGCCGACATCCCAAGCCAATTCATCAATTCGGTCGGAACCCATCAACCCCTGTCCTCAGCTGAATTCTGCCATGCGTTTTTCGATGGATTCCAGCAGGGAGGTATAAGCATCCGCAAAGGCGCTGACCCCTTCCTGTTCAAGTTCATCAGTGACCTGAGTCAGATCGATACCCAGTTCTTGTAATTCTTTGAAGACCTGCCGGGAAGCTTCCAGACCATGTTCGATGGATCGCTCCGCTTTACCGTGATCCAGGAAAGCCTGCAAGGTGTGGGGCGGAACGGTGTTCACCGTATCCGGACCGATCAGCTCATCAACATAGACCGTATCTGGATAAGCTGGATTCTTGGTGCTGGTCGAAGCCCAGAGTGCCCGCTGAGGACGCCCTCCCAGGCCTTTCAATTTTCCGTAGCGCAGGCTCCCCTGTCCAAAATTGCCTTTGAAGATCTCATAGGCCAGCTTCCCGCTGGCCAGGGCTGCTTTACCAAACAGCGAGCGGATCTTGTCCCCCTCCTCAGGGGAGCTCCCACCCAGCAGGCTTTCCAGTTTACCATCCACCTTGCTGTCAATTCTGGAAATGAAAAAGGAAGCCACAGAAGCAATCCCCACCAGAGGCAGGCCGGCATCCACACCTTCCTCCAGACCGGCCAGGTAGGCGTCGATCACCCGCTGATATCTTTCCAGACTGAATATCAAGGTCACATTGACGTTGATGCCAGCGGCGATCACCTCAGAGATGGCCGGTAAGCCTTCAACTGTGGCAGGGATCTTCACCATCAAATTGGGCCGATCTACCAGTCCCCAGAGCTTTTTAGCTTCGGCAACGGTTTCCGCTGTTAATCTCGCCAGATAGGGACTGACTTCCAGGCTTACGTATCCATCCCCACCTGATGTTTCCTGATAGAGAGGGGCAAACAGATCGGCTGCCTGCTGGATATCCCGGATGGAGAGCCTTTCAAAGATCTCCTCTCTGGTGAGTCCTTCCCCTGTCAATTTCTTGATCTGGTCATCATAATCAGAGGATTGGCTGATGGCTTTGTTGAATATGCTGGGATTCGATGTGATACCCCGGATTTCTCCTCGCTGTATCATCTTTTGCAGTGTACCGTCTTCCAGCAGTTTCCTTTCGATGTTGTCATACCAGATGGATTGGCCAATCTGGTTTAACTTTTCAATCCGTTCATTCATCACTTAAATCCTTTCTTTTCAATGGCTCTTACTTTGTTAACCCGTCGGGCATGCCTTTCCTCTCCAGGATCGTTGCCCACAAATCTGGCTTCCAGAAAATTCCTAACTAGCAGTTTTGCCAGATCACTGCCCACAACCCTTCCCCCCAGACAGAGCACATTCATCTGGTCGTGCTCCACACCCTGACGGGCGCTGTAGGAATCATGGCAGATGGCAGCGTAAACTCCTTTGATCTTATTGGCAGCTATACACACTCCCACCCCCGATCCACAAAGAAGAATTCCCCTGTCCGCTTTGCCTTCCTGGATAGCCCTGCCAACCATTTCGGCGTAATCAGGATAATCTACACTGGCTGGGGAATCAGTCCCAAAGTCCAGCACTTCATGCCCCAGGTCCTGGATATAAGGCAGGAGTACGTCCCGGAGCGGAACCCCCCCATGATCTGTGCCTATGGCTATACGCATTATTTCAGCCTCCTGTACAGTTCTTTAGCGGTTTTAACAACATTATCTACGCTAAGCCCGAACTCTTTGAATAACCTGCTGGCAGGCGCTGAGGCCCCAAACCGGTCCACTCCCAGGATGCGCCCCCCATCACCGACCCACTCCTGCCATCCCAGGGAAATTCCCGCCTCCACGGCCAGCCGGGCTTTGATGTCCGGAGGCAGCACACCATCGCGATAGTTCTGGTCCTGCATCCGGAACAATTCCCAGCTGGGAAATGAAACGAGGCGGAGGCTCATGCCGTTCGCTGCGAGTTTTTCCCCTGCTTCGATGATCAATTTCACTTCTGAGCCGGAGGCCATCAGGATCATCTCCGGAATCTCATCGCCCAGGTCTGCCAGTATATAAGCACCTCTGGCCAGTCCCTCAGCGCCCTGGAAGCGCTGCCGGTCAATCACAGGCAAAGCCTGACGGGAAAGTGCCAGGGCAGTTGGGCCCTGTCGGTTTTTCAAGGCATAGGCCCAGGCCTGGGCAGTCTCGTTTGCATCAGCAGGCCGTAAGAGCACCAGCTGGGGAATAGCCCGTAAGGCCGCCAGATGCTCCACGGGTTGGTGAGTAGGGCCATCCTCTCCTACTCCAATGCTGTCATGGGTGAAGATCCAGATATCAGGAACATGGGACAGGGCAGCGACCCGCAAGGCCGGTCGCAGGTAATCGGAAAATACCAGGAAGGTGGCTCCGTAAGGGATCACCCCCCCATGCAGCGCCATGCCATTCAGCGCAGCGCCCATAGCATGTTCGCGAACTCCAAAATGGAAGTTTCTACCCTGATATCGGCCGGGCTGAAAGTCCGGCTCTCCTTCGATCCAGGTTTTATTGGAGGGCGCCAGGTCCGCGGACCCTCCCATCAGTTCTGGTACCTGACTCGCCAGGTGGTTCAGCACCTTGCCAGATGCCGCTCTGGTAGCCATCCCTTTGGGGTCAGCCGGGAACTGGGGCACATCCCAAACCTTTGGCAGCTCCCCTGCCAGTCGGCGGGTCAATTCAGCAGCTTCCGCTGGGTAATCCTGGCGATAGGCTTCGAACATCTCCCGCCACTGAGCTTCTCTGTCCCTGCCCTTTTCCCGGGCTTCCTGGAAGAATTCCCTGGCTTCAGCGGGAATGTAGAACCGGGGCTCCACTGGCCAGCCTAGAGCCTCTTTAGCCGCAGCCAGTTCTTCATCTCCTGGTGGAGATCCATGGGCTTGAGCGGTATCCTGCTTGTGGGGCATCCCGTATCCAATGTGAGTCCGACAGATGATCAAAGAAGGACGGGGATCGGACTTTGCCGCCAGGATGGCCTGACTAACAGCATCCAGATCGTTCCCATCCTGCACCCGCAGCACCTGCCAATGATAGGCTTCGAAACGAGCAGCCCGGTCCTCTGTGAAGGCTATATCCGTGGAGCCATCAATCGTGATCCGATTATCATCATACAGGTAAATCAATTTCCCCAATTTCAGATGGCCTGCCAGGGATGCCGCCTCAGAAGCAACTCCCTCCATCAAATCACCATCGGTCACCAACCCGTAAGTATAGTGGTCAATCACTGGAAAGTCTGGCCTGTTAAAGACTGCCGCCAGGTGGGCTTCAGCGATGGCAAACCCAACCCCGTTGCCAAATCCCTGGCCGAGAGGGCCTGTGGTCGTCTCCACTCCCGGAGTCAGGCCGTATTCAGGATGGCCCGGTGTTTTACTGCCCCACTGGCGGAAGTTCTTGATCTCACTCAAAGGCAGGTCATAACCGGTCAGATGAAGCAGGGCATAAAGCAGCATGGAACCATGGCCGCCTGACAGAATGAAGCGGTCCCGGTCCGGCCAGGCCGGATTGGCAGGGTTGTGCTTCAAATAATGGGTCCAAAGGACATAAGCCAGGGACGCCGTCCCCATGGGTAAACCGGGATGCCCAGAATTCGCTTTCTGGACAGCATCAGCCGCCAGGAAACGAATGGTGTTGACTGCAATTTGATCCACGTTCACGTTTTTTGTCATGCTGAATAGCTCCTTACTGTTTACCAGGTAATCCTAGACACCATTCTACCGCAGTCCAGGGAATTGTTCTCGGGCATGCTCAACTTGCCGATTGCCCAAAATTCACTTGATCGAGATCCAGAAAAGTAATTTGGCCAATGCTGTGTCTATTTTTCCCGTCATCACATCATTATTACACTTTCTGGTTTCTATCATGTTTAGTTTGCATTTTTTCCAGTTACCCTAATAAAATGAGCAAGATTGTGATATTCTTCACTATTGCTATTTTACCTATCTTATTAATATTAAGATTGTATCAAGACTGTAAAAATTACCTTCTCACTTGATTATTTGAAAGACATTTACTGGTACTTTTTATCCACACCATAGATCGGTCCAGGTTAGATGATCATTTTGATCATTTGAAAGCTGGCAATTTATTGGTAAGTGCTGAAAAGGATCCTTGCTAATAAGCCTTGTTGCTGAACAGGAGGCAAGACTATGGCCAGTAATGCTATTTCAAATCAGCTCCCTTTTACCAAGGAATTTAAAGAAAGCCTGTTTCTCATCCCAGAAGGCGAAAACATCCAGACCTGTTTGCAGTGCGCCAGCTGCAGCGGAGTCTGTCCCTTCGGCTTTGCGATGGATTATCCCCCCGGGAGAATGATCGCCTGGATGCGAGCTGGGATCCTGGAGGAAATGCTGCAATCCGATTCGGTCTGGATGTGCGTTTCCTGTTTTGCCTGCACTGAAATCTGCCCCAAGGAGATTCCCATCACGCAAGCGTTGATGACCCGGGCCAAAGAAGAGGTCCTTCTGGCTGGAAATGTGCCAGCCGAGCTTCAAAGTGCCCTGGAATTCTCCCAGCAGTACGGCAATCCGCTGGGCGAATCGTCCCGGAAAAGGGCTGCCTGGACAGAAGAACTGGATTTTGAGGTTTCCATTGTCCGCAAGGACAAACGCCCATACGAATTCTTGTGGTTTGTAGGCGACTACGCATCATATCATCCCCGTGTGAAAAAAGTGACCCAAACAGTTGCCCGTCTGTTCCATATGCTGGGCATTGATTTTGGGATCATGGGTCCGGATGAGAACAGCGATGGGGATTCCCAGCGTCTGGCCGGGGAGAGAGGCTTGTTCGAAATGCTGGCAGAGAAAAACGCCAAAATCCTCGGCCGCTGTGAGTTCAATGAGATCGTTACCACGGATCCTCATGCCTACAACGCTTTTAAAAATGAGTACCCCCGTCTGGGATTTGAGTATCCTGTTCGCCATTACACCGAGGTCCTTCTGGACCACCTGGATGAGCTCACCCCCAAACTCAAAGACATTGGACCCATCCGGGTCGCCTATCATGATCCCTGTTACCTGGGCCGCGTGAACAAGATCTACGAAGCCCCCCGCCAGCTGCTGCAGGCCATCCCGGGAATCGAGTTGGTTGAGATGGCTCACAACAGATCCACCAGCCTGTGCTGCGGCGGTGGAGGGGGTGGTATGTGGCTCGACGGTTTCAGGTGGGAAAAGGCTGAATCCCGCCTTTCTGAATGGAGAATACGGGAAGCGGTTACTGTTGGCGCTGATGTGCTGGCGGTGGCCTGCCCCTATGAACCCCCCCGCTTCGAAGACGCCACCAAAACCGTTCCAGGCGCGGAAAACATCCAGGTCAAAGATATCGCTGAATTGATCTTCGCTGCAATTGAAAACTGAGGAGGCATTTATGACTGAAATAGTCGTTATCGCTCGGCTTGTCCCCGACCTCGTCGAAGAACTCGAAATTGCACCTAGTGGGAAAGCGCTGGACCGATCCTGGCTCCGGCTGATCATCAACGAGTTTGACAACCATGCCATCGAACAAGCCATCATCATCAAAGAAAGATCCGGGGCCAAGGTAACGGTGATCAGCCCGGATGCAGAGGGAGTGGAGGATATGCTCTACTCGTCAGCTGCTAAAGGCGCTGATCGGTTGATCAAACTAACCGGACTGGACGAGGAGAAGAAACCCACCAATAAGTCTCTCGCCCAATCTCTGGCAGGATTGATCAAGGAAATCAACCCGGATCTGATTCTGACCGGTGTGCAGGCTAACGATGATCTGACCGGCGACCTGGGACCGCAAGTGGCTGATCTGCTTGACATGCCATATGTCGGGTATATCAGCGGAGTATCCCTGGAAGGTTCCACTGCCAAGGCTCTCAAGGAATACCCGGGAGGTCTGCTGGCCGAGATGGAAATCTCCCTTCCGGCCGCGCTGGGTATTCAGGCCAGTGAAGAGCCTCCCCGCTACGTAGCCATCAGCAAAGTGCGTCAGATGATGAGCACCGCAAACATCGAGGAGATCTCTGCAGGTGAACTTGATACCGAGGGCGAATTCACGATCGAGCGCATGTACCTGCCCGAGGCTGCGGAAAAAGCCGAAATGCTGGAAGGCTCTGAAGAGGAAATCGCAGCCCAACTGACCTCGGTCCTTGAAGATCTTGGATTGCTTTAGGAGGAGGATAAAATGACTCAAGACATCTATGTGGTAATTGAGCACATCCAGGGGAAAGTTTCCGATATCTCTTACATCATGACTGCTGCTGCCAAAGACCTGGCCCAGCACGAAGGCGGCGAGGTAGTCGGGATCCTTCTGGGAAGTAACGTCAGTCACTTGAAAGACAATCTTGCCCTGGATAGGGTGATCCTGGGCGAACATCCAGATCTGAAGGATTTCAGTTCTGACGCCTGGAAACGCACCTTGCTAGCGGTATTCGCGGAATATTCACCCCGGGCTGTATTCTTTGGCAATACCACGATCGGCTCGGACCTGAGCAGTTCTATCGCCGCTCACCAGGACTGCCCCATCATCAACCACTGCATCAAGATCAGTGACCAGGGACTGGTTACCAGTCAGATTTGCGGCGGCAAGATCATGACCGACAGTCAGCTTTCCGAAAAGACCACCCTGATCAGCATGATCCCCGGGGGATACAAACCCGAGGAAGGACAGGGAGGGCCTCCCCGAGATGTGGTCGAGTTTCCGGTGCCGGACCTGAGCGACCTGAAAGTCAAGGTGGCCCAATACATCGAGCCAGACACCAGTGACGTTGACATATCCCAAGAGAAGGTCCTGGTGGCAGTCGGGCGGGGAATCCAGACCGAAGACAACATCGAACTGGCTCAAGAGCTGGCGGACCTGCTGGGTGGCACCCTTTGCGCTTCCCGGCCGGTGATCGACCAGGGCTGGCTTCCCACATCGCGCCTGGTTGGCAAATCCGGCAAATCCGTTAAACCGGACCTGTATCTCAGCCTGGGAATCAGCGGAGCCACTGAACACCTGGAAGGCATCACCGGCAGCAAAACGATCGTCGCCGTCAACAGCGATCCGGACGCACCGATCTTCGATGTAGCCAAATACGGAATAGAGGTGGATCTATTCGACCTTATTGATCCTCTACTGGAGAAAATTGAAGCTGCCAAGGGCGGTTGAGTCCGCCAAGTAACGAGGAGAGAGTGCCATGCCTGAATATGTCGAATACTGGGGAATACCCCACCAATGGGGATCACCAAGCATCCTGGTCTACTCGGTTATGTTCCTCGCCGCTGGCATCCTGCTGGTCAGGTTCTTCCTGAAAGCGCGCCTGTGGTGGAAGGCAGGCAGGTCTGAATCCCGCTGGGACAGGATCCCTACCCGCATCTGGTACTTGATCAAGTACGGCATCATCCAGGCCCGGGTGCTGCGCCAGAGCTACCCTGGGGTCATGCATGTTGCCATCGCCTGGAGCTTCTTCATCCTCTTCCTGGGCACAGCTCTGGCGACCATCCATTCCCATTTTTTCAGATTCCTGAGCGGATCGGTCTTCTCCTTTTACAAATTGGCACTGGACTTGGCGACCATCCTGTTCCTGGTAGGAGCCGTCCTGGCCATCTACCGCCGTTATGTCACTAAACCAGAACGGCTAACCTACCAGCCCCAATTCACTTGGACGCTGGTACTCCTGGTCCTGATCGTTCTGGGGGGAATCACCACCGAATCACTCCGCCTGGCGGTCGAGCAGCCCGTGAATGCTGCCTGGTCTCCCGCAGGATGGCTGTTGGCCCGCGGTTTCCTGGCCACAGGTGCTTCAACGGAAGTACTGACCAATCTGCACCTCTACGTCTGGTTAGTTCATCTCTTAATAGTCGCAACGACAATCCTTACCCTGCCAGTAGGATCCCTGTTCCACGTCCTGACCGGCCCTCTGAATATTTTCTTCGCTGAACTGGAACGACCCACAGGAACCCTTCCCCCCACTCCAACCACAGCGGATGGAGCGCCTATCTATGTCAGCAAGCTCAACCAGCTGACCTGGAAGCAAATCCTTAACGGTGATGCTTGCACGGAGTGCGGCCGCTGCCAGGATGCCTGTCCCGCCCATGGTGCGGGATATATACTGAATCCCAAGGAATTGATCCTGGGCATCCGCTCCCTAATGGACCGCGTGAAATCCGGACAAGCGGGCTATGACCTGCCTCTTCTGGACAATCCCGGCCTCAGCCAGGAAGCATTGTGGGCTTGTACAACCTGTGGAGCCTGCATCACAGAATGCCCGGTGTTGATCGAACACATCGATACCATAGTCGAGCTCAGGCGCGATCTGGTAATAGAAGGTTCAATCGATGGGGAACTCCAGGACGCGCTTACCAACCTGGGGCGTTACGGCAACTCTTTTGGTCAATCACCAAGGAAGCGGGCCCAATGGACCGAGGGTCTTGAACAGCCTGTCAAAGACGCCACCCGGGAAAAGGTCGAGTATCTCTGGTACGTAGGCGACTACGCCTCCTATTATCCCAGTCTGGCAGAGTTGACCAGAAAGACTGCCGCTGTTTTCCAGAAAGCAGGAATTGATTTTGGGGTGATGTTCAAGGGAGAGAATAACGCTGGAAATGATGTCCGGAGGGTCGGTGAAGAGGGTCTGTTCGAAATGCTGGTCGAGAAGAACATCAAAGCTATGGAACGCTGCGATTATCAAGCCATCGTCACCACTGACCCCCATACTTACAATACACTGCTGAATGAATATCCATTCCCGGAGAAGCGGCCAATCCTGCATTACAGCGAGCTGCTGGCTCAGTTGATCGAGGAAGGCAGAATCCAGTTCTCCAATCCGCTCAACTTTCGAGTCACCTATCATGATCCCTGCTACCTGGGTCGCTACAATGGAATTTACGAACAGCCCCGGAAAGTGATCCAAGCAACCGGTTGTGAACTGGTGGAAATGCCGCGGACGAGGGATAGGGCACTGTGCTGCGGCGCAGGAGGGGGGCGAATCTGGATGGATGAAGGAAATGTCAAGGAACGGGCCAGTGAGTCCCGCATCCGGGAAGCTGCCGAGCTGGACAAAGTCGATTATTTCATAATCGCCTGCCCCAAGGATTACACCATGTTCCAGGACGCAGTGAAGACCACAGGATTTGAGGAATCCCTGAAAGTTCTGGACCTGATTGATCTGGTAGATAAAGCAATCTGACATAACAACGTGGCTATATGACTGGAAATTCAAAAGACACCGACCAGAATAAGAAGGGCTTGATTGCCTCCCTTTTTCCCGGGGTAACCGTGCCGATCCACGCCAAGATGATGATCGCTTTTGTTTTAGTGATCCTTTTGGTGGGAACTGTCTTTCTGGTCATCGGGGTCAGGCTGATCTCAAACCGCGTCCTGGCAGAAGCCCAGGACAAGGTCAGGAATGACTTGAATGCGGCTCGGGTCATCTACGACAGCCATCTGCAGCAGATCAACTCAGTGGTCTGCTACACGTCCAACCGCGATTTCCTGAAAAAGGCCATCCTTGACGGGGATATGGCCGCAGCACTCCCCGAAATGACCGCAGTCGGTAATGCGGCCGGCCTGGATATTTTCGGCGTGACTAATAAATACGGGAAAGTCCTCCTGCGAGCCCACAATCCTGATAAATCTGGCGATGACCTCGGGCATCATGATTTCATCCGGGCTACGCTGAATTCAGAATCCTGCCTGTCTTCCACAGTGGTCTTTTCCCAATATGAGCTTGAAAAGGAGAACCCGGAACTTGCCGAGCAGGCCTACTTCAAACTGATAGACACCCCCCTTGCCCGCCCGGTTGACCGCAGCGAAGAAGGTTCCGGGATGATGATGATCGCGGCTTCTCCGGTCCTGGATGAAAACAATCAGCTGCTGGGAATCGTCTTTGGTGGAATCCTGCTGAACAGGAATTACACCATAGTCGACCAGATCAAACAAACCGTTTACGAGGATATCAAATACAAGGGGCAGGATATCGGCACAGCAACGATCTTCCAGGATGATCTGAGAATTTCCACCAACGTCAGGAATGAGGACGGGACCAGAGCGATAGGCACCCGGGTCAGTGAAGAGGTTTACAACCAGGTCATCATTCAGGGAGAGCCATGGATCGACCGCGCCTATGTGGTCAACAACTGGTACATCACCGCTTATGAACCTATCAAGGATCTCAGCAACGAGATCATCGGCATGCTGTATGTGGGTGTACTGGAGCAGAAGTATCTGGACATCCAACGAGAAACATTCTTCACTTTTCTGGCCATTACCACAGCAGGGATCGTGGTCGCCAGCGGAGTATCCTACCTGTTTGCTCGCCAGATTTCAGGACCGATCAGACAGCTCGTTACAGCTTCAAAGCAAGTGGCTGCTGGAGATCTCAATGTCCGGGTAGACGTCCAGAGCAACGATGAATTGCACTTTCTGGCCGAATCCTTCAATGACATGGCGGAATCGATCCAAATACGTGATCAGGACCTTAAGGAGTTCGCTACAAAGAGGATCATGCAGTCAGAAAAATTGGCTCTGGTCGGACAGCTTTCCGCCAACATCGCTCACGAGTTGAACAACCCGCTCCAGGGCATAGTCACTTTCTCCCATTTGATGCTGGAAGACAACCAAAGTTTGGATTCTAACTGCCAGTACTCCCTGGAAAAGATCGTCGCCCAGGCTGATCGCTGCCGAGACATAATCCGGGGGTTGCTGGACTTTTCACGGCAGCGCCCTCCGGACAAATCATTCTACAATGTCAACTCCATCGTGGAAAACTGCGTCTCTCTGGTGGAACGCCAGGCGCTGTTCCACAACATCCACATCGTAGAAGATTTACAAGAAGACCTTCCTCTGGCGGTGATCGATCCCTCACAGATCGAGCGGGTGTTCATGAACTTGATCATCAACGCCGCGGAAGCGATGGATGGCAGCGGCCAATTGATCATCACCACCAGAAAGAATGAACAAACCAATCACCTGGAAATCTCCTTCACTGATACCGGTACCGGGATCAGCGAGGAGAATATCCGCCGAATATTCGATCCCTTTTTCACCACCAAAGACGTCGGCCACGGGACAGGCTTGGGCCTGGCCATCAGCTATGGTTTGGTCCGCAGCCATAAAGGGTCCCTGCTGGTGGATTCGACCATCGGCAAAGGCACAACGTTCACTGTCACTTTACCGCTAGATGAGAATGGAGCTAATGGAAAGGATCACTGACACACCGAGCAGTTCGAAAATACTGGTGATCGATGATGAGGAGATCGTCCGGGAATCCTGCTTGCGCATCCTCAACAGCCCGGAATACATCGTGAAGACCGCTCCGAACGGTGAGATCGGGCTTGAACTACTGGAGGGTTTTCACCCTGATCTCGTCCTGGTGGATCTGAAAATGCCGGGGATGTCTGGATTCGAAGTGCTGGAAAAGATCTCTGCTTTCGATGCCACGATCGTAGCCATAGTGATCACTGGGTTCGCGACTGTTGACTCAGCTGTCGAAGCCATGAAAAAAGGCACTTTTGATTTCATACCCAAACCTTTCCAGCCTGATGAGCTCAGACTGGTTGTGCGCCGCGGTTTAAAAAGGCGGGAGCTGGTGCTGGAGACCATATCTCTCAGAAATGAAAAAGAAATGCTGCGGGAGCATTTTGCGGCTATTGTCTCCCATGAATTGAAATCCCCTCTGGGGGCTGTCCAGCAGAATTTCTACAACCTGGTCGAGGAATTGAACGACAAAATGGACCGGGAACAGCAAGAAAAATGCCAGCGTCTTCAGGAAAGGCTCAAAGAACTGATCAACCTGATCAATACCTGGCTGCGGGTGATCTCGGTGGATATCAGCAAGATCGCTGACCAGTTTACCGATCTGGAGCTGCTCGAGGTCGTTGAGCATGCCATCGAGACCGTGGAACGCCAGGCCGTCAGAAAGGACATTGACATCAAATTTAACAAAGGGGGTGCTCCAGTCCACATATTGGGAGATCCAGGTACCCTGACCGAAGCTATCGTCAACCTGCTCACCAATTCGATCAAATACACCCCAATGGGCGGGGAGGTGACAGTAGAGGTCCTTCAAGGCCGGCAGGAAGCAGTCCTCACGGTAGCTGACAACGGTGTGGGAATCGCTGAAGAGGACATCAATTTTATCTTCTCGGATTTTTACCGGGGAAAAAACTTACCAGAAGGAGAGAGAAGTAGTGGAGTGGGACTGTCCATCACTAAAAGGATCATTGAAGCCCATCAGGGTTCTATCGAGGTTGAAAGCAAACTTGGCGAAGGCAGCAAATTCATCATCAAGCTGCCCATATCAAAAATAGAGTAAATCTCTTCCAGCTGGAAAACCTGAAAGAGGAGGAAAAAATGACAAAAGATATTCAATTATTAATCGTCGACGATGACCCAGATTACGTGGAAGGTATTCAAACCATTCTGGTCAAAGCTGGATATGCGGTTGATGTGGCATACAACCCTAAAGAAGGCTTTGAGGCCCTGGGAAATAAGCGCTATGATCTGCTGCTGCTCGACATCATGATGGGCAGAGGTGCCGAAGGTGTCATGATGGCGCGGAAGATCAACAAGGATCCAGAGCTGCGGAAGATCCCGGTTCTGATCATCACCGGGATCCGGGAGCAAATGGCATTTCTGTTCCCCGGTCAGCCTGTCCATCCCCGGTTCCTGCCAACAGACGAGGTGCTTGAAAAACCGGTTGAACCAGACTTGTTGCTGGAAAAAGTTCGCCACCTCTTGGATCTGGCCGACGAGAAGAACGAGTAAATAAGGAGGAAAGCCCCTATGACATCGAAGCCAACATTTCGCGATGAGATCGCGAACCTTCTCTACGCCAGCCAAGGAAGCCCCACAAATGCCTGCATCCAGTGCGGGACATGCTCTGGCACCTGCCCGGTCGCTAATTATATGGACCAGACACCCCGCCGGCTGATAGGGATGATCAATGCCAATCTGAAGGAGGATGTCCTGGACTGCAACACCTACTGGTTCTGCGCATCCTGCTACCACTGCACTGTTCGCTGCCCCGCGGATATTGACATCGCGGGAGTGATGTATGCAATCAAGCGGTATTCGATCTGGAATAAGACTTATCGGGAGGATCTCGTCGGACCGCGTTTTTCAGAAGCTTTTATGAAGACCGTCATTCGCAGCGGGCGCTCCTACGAGCCGCTTCTTGCACCTACCTATATGTTCCATTTTGGCCCGAAAGAGTTCTTCAACGAAGCTGTCAATGCCAGCAAGATGATGCTGAAAGGAAGGATCCCTGTCCTTCCACCCCGCATAAAGAGGCTTGACAACTTCAAGAATATGGTCAAAAAGATCATCCCGCTAGGAGAGAACTCATGAAAAAATTCGCCTATTTCCCGGGTTGCTCCCTAGAGAAGATGGCTTCCAGTTACCACAAATCCGCCCTGGAGACTACCAAATATTTCGACATTGAACTTCAAGAACTGGATGATTGGAACTGTTGTGGAGCGACAACCTATTTCCACCTGGACGAGATCCTCGCCAACACCCTGGTTGCTAGGAACCTGGCTCTGGCAGAGAAAGAGGGCCTTGACCTGGTTGCACCCTGCAGTGCCTGCTATAAGAATGCCTACTTCACAACCAAATATTTCAGGAAAGACCCCGAGCTGGCGGAGCATATTAATTTCGCCCTTGAAGAGGACGACCTGCACTTCGACGCAAAGATCGATGTCTACCATTTGATCGAGATTTTTGTGAATGACGTGGGGGCCGAGAAAATCAAAGAGGGCGTTCAAAATCCACTGGAAGGCCTGGTGATCGCTCCTTACTACGGTTGCCAGATTGAAAGGCCTGGAAAAGGAGTTCCTGAGTCAGAGGACCCCAGCTACTTTGAAGACCTGATCTCTGCCATGGGAGCGAAGCCGGCTTACTTTCCAGAGCGATTGCGCTGCTGCGGAGGTTCCCTGATCATGACCAGCAGAGTTCCGGCGCTGGATATGGTCAAAGTCTTACTGGCCAGCGCTGAGCGGAACGGCGCCCACGTGATCGCTACTGCCTGTCCTCTGTGCCAGGTAAACCTGGAGTGCTACCAATCGGCTGTCAACGAGGAATTCGGCACTGACTTCAATTTGCCAGTCCTCTACTTCACCCAGCTGCTTGGCCTTGCCCTGGGTATCGCTCCAGATAAACTTGGCATTGGAGCTGAACTGGTCTCTGCCGCACCCGTTTTCAATAAACTCTTACCGAAGGAGGCCAGTTGATCCCTTGGCGTAGAACTCATAACCGAGATAAGTTATCGATAAAACAGGAAGTTGATACAGATAGGAGACAGACCTATGAATGATACCAAATCACCCCCAGAGATTGAAGAGAAGGTTGGTGTCTACGTCTGCCACTGTGGAACGAATATCTCGAAAGTCGTAGATGTAGAGGATGTCGCCAAGTGGGCTGAGAGCAATCCCCACGTCGCGGTATCGCGAGATTACAAGTTCATGTGTTCCAGCTTAGGGCAGGAGCTCATCGAACAGGACATCAAGGAAAAAGGACTTACCAAGATCGTCGTCGCGTCCTGTTCTCCCCACATGCATGAAGGCACCTTCCGCGCCGCAACAGAAAAAGGCGGTTTGAACCCGTTCATGTTCGAGATGGCCAACATCCGCGAACATGACTCCTGGACCACAGATGACAGAGAGGCAGCCACCCAAAAAGCCAAGGCACTCATCAACGGGTCTATCGAACGGGTAATCCACCACCAGCCCCTTGAGCAGATCCCGGTCTCCATCAATCCCAGCACCCTGATCGTCGGTGCTGGAATAGCCGGGATCACAGCAGCCCTTGAACTGGCGAATGGAGGGAACCATGTATATCTGGTGGAGAAACAGCCTTCCATTGGCGGGCACATGGCTCAATTGGACAAGACCTTCCCCACCCTGGATTGTTCAGCCTGTATCCTGACTCCCAAGATGGTGGATGTCAGCCAGCATCCCAACATCACCCTGCTGACCTGGAGTGAAGTTGAAAAGATGGATGGCTACATGGGTAATTTTCAGGTCACGGTCAGGAAAAAAGCCCGCTATGTAGTTGAAGATACCTGCACTGGCTGCGGCATATGCATTGAAAAATGCCCCTTCAAGGTGATTGACACAGAATTCGAAGTCGGGATGGGAGAGCGGAAAGTGATCTACCGGCCCTTCCCCCAGGCAGTCCCGAAGTATCCGGTCATCGACGCCGCCAACTGTGTCTACTTCTTGAAAGGGAAATGTAAGGCCTGTCAGAAGTTCTGCCCTACTGAGCCGAACTCGATCGATTTCGAGCAGCAGGATGAGATCCTCAAGCTGGAAGTGGGCAATATCATCCTGGCCACTGGATACCAATTGTTCGATGTCAAGCGCATTCCCCAATATGGCTATGGAAAGCTGGAAAATGTCTTCACCAGCCTGGAATTTGAACGGATGGTGAACGCAGCCGGCCCCACAGAAGGCAAGATCCTCCTGCGAGATAAGGAAAGCGAGCCAGAATCGGTCTTGATCGTCCATTGCGTTGGATCAAGGGACGAGAACTACCATAAGTACTGTTCCAAAGTCTGCTGCATGTACTCGCTGAAATTCGGACACCTCGTCCATGAGCGCATTCCTGACGCCACAGTCTACAACTGCTATATCGACATGAGAACGCCAGGCAAGGGTTATGAGGAGTTCTACGACCGGCTGCTGCAGGAAGGCACCAACTTCATCCGCGGCAAGGTAGCGGAAATAACCGACTCGCCCAGAACTCCCGAAGAGGAAGGCAAACTGATCGTCCAGGTGGAAGACACCCTGATCGGTCGGCAGAGGCGCATTCCGGTTGACATGGTGATCCTCAGCCCTGCTATTGAAGCCCAACCTGATTCCAAAGAGGTTTCTCAGCTGTTCAAGATGGGCTGCGACTTTGAAGGTTTCTTCATCGAACGCCATCCCAAGCTGGATCCGGTGGCAACCATGACAGAAGGGGTTTTCATTGCCGGCGCCTGCCAGGGCCCCAAGGATATTCCTGACACTGTTGCTCAGGGAGCTGCAGCAGCCTCACGGGTTGCCAGCCTGATCTCCCGGGGCACGGTCATGATGGAGCCCGTGCGGGCCAGCATTGACACTGAAAACTGCTCCGGCTGCAGGATCTGCAACAATTTATGCCCCTATAACGCGATCGAGTTTGTGGAAGAGGAAGGATACTCCCAGGTGATAACTGCCCTCTGCCAGGGCTGCGGCACTTGCGTAGCAGCCTGCCCCAGCGGGGTTATCACCGGCGCCCACTTCACAAACGAGCAGCTGTTCTCTCAGATCGAAGGCTTGTTGTGGGATGTTCAGGAACTAGAACCAGTCCCGGCTGGGAAGGAGGAATAACATGACTGACCAATTTGAACCCGTGATTGTCGGATTCCTGTGCAATTGGTGTTCCTACCGGGCAGCGGACCTGGCGGGTACAGCCCGCATCAAATACGCCCCTAATCTCAGGCCCATCCGGGTGATGTGCTCAGGACGCGTGGACCCCCAATTTGTGCTCACAGCATTATTGAATGGGGCAGATGGGGTATTGATCGCCGGCTGCCATCCAGGAGAATGCCACTATGTGAACGGGAACATAAAAACGTTGAGACGCTTCCTCCTGTTGAAGAAGACTCTCAAGCAGTGGGGAATCGAGGACGAGAGAGTCCAGCTTTTATGGGCATCCGCCTCTGAAGGTATCTTCCTGGCAGAGCGGGTCAATAAAATGACCGAGGAACTCAGAGCTCTGGGTCCTCTCCGCTGGCATGAAAAAGTGCTGGGGATGAACGGCGCAGAACTAGTCACCGTAAAGGAGGCATGACATGGGAGCAAAAGAAAAACCGAAACTGGCCATGTACTGGGGTGCAGCCTGCGGTGGATGCGAGATCTCAGTACTCAACATTCAGGAAAATATCCTCACTGTGGACGAGGTATTTGATATAGCGTTCTTTCCCTGCATCGCTGATTTCAAGGTAAAGGATCTGGAATCCTATCCAGATGGATACATTGATCTATGCCTGTTCAACGGCGCCATCCGGAATTCTGAAAACGAGGAAATGGCGCATCTGCTCAGAAAGAAATCCAAAGTGCTGGTAGCTTATGGTTCCTGCGCTTACGAGGGATGCATACCGGCTCTCTCCAACCTGACAACCAAGGAAGCCACCTTTGAGAAGGTGTATATCAACAACCCATCGATCGACAACCCTGATAAGACCTTCCCCCAGGAAATCACCGAGGTTGAAGAGGGAGAACTCACTCTGCCGCATTTTTACAACACGGTGAAATCCCTCGACCAGGTGGTTGATGTGGATTATTACCTGCCGGGCTGCCCGCCGGAACCGCCCCAGATCTGGGCCGTTCTCCAGGTAGTTGTCGGTGCACTGCTGGAAGGTCAACCCCTACCCCCGGCCGGTGCGGTAATCGGGGCAGGCACAACCGCGGTCTGTGATGAGTGCGACCGTGAAAAGAAAGAGAAGCTGATCGACCGCTTCTACCGGCCTTATGAGATCCTGCCGGACCCGGATCAATGCCTGCTCGAACAGGGCCTGATCTGCATGGGGATTGCCACCCGGGGCGGCTGCGGCGCTCTCTGCCCGTCAGTAGGAATGGGCTGCAGAGGGTGTTACGGACCTCTTGAGGGAGTGGATGACCAGGGAGGCAAGATGCTCTCCGCCGTAGCCTCGGTCATCAATGCTGGGGATGAGACCATGGATGAAGACGAACTAGAGCATGTCATCCAGGAAGCCATCGACACGATCCCTGATCCAGCGGGCACCTTTTACCGCTTCAGTATGGCACACTCTATTCTCCGGCGCGTCAAGAACGGAAAAGGAGATTCGTAATGGAACGGATAACTATCGATCCCATCACCAGACTTGAAGGTCACGGCAAGATCGAGATCTTCCTGGACGATAAGGGTAATGTGGAGAACGCCTATTTACAGATTCCTGAACTGCGGGGATTTGAACAATTTTCGGTTGGCCGTCCGGCGGAAGAAATGCCCCGCATCACCAACCGGATCTGCGGTGTCTGCCCTGAAGCACATCACATGGCGGCCACCAAGGCGCTCGATGCCCTGTTCGGAGTAGAACCATCCTCTGTGGTCAAAAAACTGAGGGAACTGTTCTACAGCGCTTTTTATGTCACCGATCACACGGTTCACTTTTATGCCCTGGGCGGGCCGGACTTCGTTCTGGGACCCGATTCAAATCCTGCCGAGAGAAACATCCTGGGCGTGATCCACAAAGTTGGAGTGGATATCGGCAAACAGGTCATAGAGTGCAGGAAAAGGAACCATGAAGTGATCAAGATGCTGGGCGGGCGCGGCATCCATCCAGTGGCAGGACTGCCTGGAGGGTGGAGCAAGGCCATGTCCAAAGAAGATCAGAAGATCATCCACGATTACGCCAAGCAGAATGTCGAGTTTGGCCTCTTCAGCCTGAAGCTCTTCGATGATGTTGTCCTGGCCAATCAGGCCTACGTCGACCTGATAGTTTCGGATATCTTCACCCACCATACCTATTATATGGGAACGGTGGACGAGGACAACCACATCAATTTCTACGACGGGCTGATCAGGGTCGTAGGACCGGACGGCAAAGAGCGGGTGAAATACCCCTCAAAGGACTACGCCAAGCACATTGCTGAAAGAGTGGAGCCCTGGTCATATCTGAAGTTCCCCTACCTCAAAGATGTGGGCTGGAAAGGATTTGTGGACGGTCCGGACAGCGGGGTTTACTGTGCTACACCTCTCTCCAGACTTAATGCCGCCGACGGAATGGCAACTCCCAAAGCTCAGGAACATTACGAGCGTTTTTATGAAACCCTGGGATCCAAAAAGGAGAACGGCCGCTACACGCCGGTGCACCACCGCCTGGCAACTCACTGGGCCCGGCTGATCGAGCTGCTCTACGCGGCTGAGCGCATGCTGGAGCTGGTCGAGGATCCGGAGATCACAGATCCTAATGTTCGCCAAATCGTTACCAGCACCCCCACAGAAGGGATTGGCAGCGTAGAAGCTCCCCGCGGGACCCTTACCCACCACTATAAGACTGACGAGAACGGTATCCTGACCGATGTGAACCTGATCGTGGGCACCACAAATAACTACGCCCCCATTGCCATGTCGATAAAGAAAGCCGCTGAGGGTTTGATCAAAGGCGGAAAAGTCAGTGAGGGCCTCCTCAATACCATCGAGATGGCTTTCAGGAACTACGATCCCTGTATGTCCTGTGCCACTCATTCCCTGCCAGGTCAAATGCCGCTGGAAATTCAGATCAAGGGCGCTGATGGCAAACTCCTGGAAACCAGGAGCCAGTACATCGGCTGACCAGCCTGCCTGGTAATCTGCAGTACAATGAAGTAACCAGCGACCAGCGGTAGTAAGCGGGAAACTGGTTACTTCTCTTTTATGGATAACCTGAAAACACTCATCCTTGGCTTAGGTAACCCCATCCTCACTGACGACGGTGTGGGCGTGAAAGCCGCCCGTGAGCTTGAACGCCAGGTAGACCTGGACGCTTATCCCAATCTGACCATCACCGAAGCCAGCGCCGGAGGGCTGCGGCTGATGGAGGTGATGCTGGATTTTCAGCGAGTGGTGCTGATTGATGCTTATTACCTGAATCCGGAACAAACCAAACCCGGGACGATCCACCGCTTGAGCCTGGAGGACCTCAGGACCGTCTCCCCCACCCAGCACAGCACATCTGCCCACGATACCTCGCTGGTAACGGCCCTGGACGCGGCAAAACAAATGGGATACCAGATCCCTGAGGAGCTGATCATCTACGCTGTCGAGGTGGAGAATATCCTTGAGTTCAGCGAGACCCCCACGCCTGCAGTCGCCCGGGCAATCCCGCTGGTAGTTGAGTCGATCATCAAGGAGCTGGATATTTCGCGCCGCTGATCCCGGTTTATCTGGAAAAATGACACCTGCGGGGCTGTACAATATATGTTATAAATTTTAATACCTGTTGATGTGCCCCTTTGATCAGAGAATCCCCTGATCTTCATACCAGACAACGCTCACCCGAGGTTACCGGCTGAATGGAAGACATCAAACTCATCCCCTTATAACAGATGAATAGCTGCGGTTCCAGCCTACCCCCACTCTGTAGTTGAGGTAAGTTATGAAAAATGTTTACCGTACGGCCCTTTTTGTCCTGATCAGTATGAGCCTGGTCGCTTTCACCGCTGCAGCGGTTCACGCCTATACTGCCTCCCCACCTGAGGATTCACACCAGCAAACAGGATCTGACCAGACCCTGGCAAACACTCCTGAACCAGAAAAGGACACCTGCATCCAGTGTCATGTGGGGGGGTCTTTCACCAATATCTGGACTCCAATCCTGCGCTGGATCCTTTTCGGGGCGGCAGGCGTGGCTCTCCTGTTCGGGGTCGCCCGCAGTGCCGCGGTCTGGAAGACCCGTTCTGCCTGGGTACCGATCCCGAAAAGGATCCTTGACTGGGTGAATGAGCGCTATGGGCTTTCAGAGTGGCTCCAACCCATCTTCAGCAAACCCGTTCCGGAATGGCAGAGGCGCTGGTGGTACTGCCTGGGCGGTTTGACCTTCTTCCTGTTCCTGGTCCAGGGGATCACAGGCATCATGCTGGCCTTCTATTACAAACCCACCCCCGCTGAGGCCTACGCCAGCATCCAGTTCATTGAAAGCGAGGTTCTGCTGGGTTCAGCTGTCCGGACAATTCACCATTGGTCTGCTAACGGCATGATCGTGATGGCTTTCGCCCATATGCTGCGGGTGTTCATCATGGGTGCTTACAAAGCACCCCGGGAGCTGAACTGGGTTTCCGGCACGTTCCTGCTGGTGACGACCCTGGCTTTTGGCTTTACAGGCTACCTGCTGCCCTGGGACCAGCGGGCCTACTGGGCAACCACTGTGGGCACAGAGATCGCCGGCAGCATTCCCGTGATAGGGGATCTGGCGCTGGTTTATCTGAGGGCAGGCTGGAATATCACCAGCCTTACCCTGAGCAGGTTCTTTGCCCTGCACATCCTGATCCTGCCGCTGATCATTGTCACCTTTATGGTGCTGCACTTCATCATGGTCAGAAAACAGGGAGTCATGAAGCCGCTCTAACGAGAGCAGGTACAAGAATATTCAGGGAGCAAGCGATGTCCGAAGAAAAACAGGAAAATAGTGTACCTTTTTATCCCGATCACGCCGCCCTGGAAGCCAAGGTGGCTCTGGGAGTCGGGATCCTCGTTCTGATCATCGGAGCGATCGGACTGTTCATCCCCGTAGGGTTGGGAGCCCCGGCGGACCCCATGAACACTCCGACACATATTAAACCGGAGTGGTATTTCCTGTCGCTTTACCAGCTGCTGCGGTTCATACCGAAGACCGTGGGGGCGACCTCGCCGGTTCTGGCCATTCTGCTGGTTATGATCTGGCCTTTCCTGGACCACAAACCTGATCAAACCAGGCGAGCTTTCAAGGTGCGGTTCTGGTTTGCTCTGGTCGCCGTTATCGTTATCATTGCCCTGACTATCTGGGGGGAGGTGAGCTAGATGAGCAAATTCACCAGGCGTGATTTTCTAGGTATTGTTAAAAAAGGGCTGGCTGCCACCGGGCTGACCGCTCTACTGGCTCCTTTCCTGACTTATTTTTATCCTCCCTCCCTGGAGGAAACCCCCTCAGAGGCTGTCAGGGTGGGGAAAGAAGCTGATATTCCAACTGGAGAAGGCGTAACGGTTCCCTTTGGGCGCTACCCTGCCCTGGTCATTCATACAGATCAGGGTTTCCGGGCCTATTCTGCGGTGTGTACGCATTTTGCCTGCATCGTCAAATGGGATAAAGAGGAAGAGATCATTCACTGCCCCTGCCACGAGGGCTATTTTGATCCCTACGACGGATCTGTGATTTCTGGCCCACCACCCCTGCCGCTCGATAAGATCCCCCTGACCATCACCGCTGGCGAAATCTTCATTGGAGGTTCCGCATGACCACAACAGAACGACGCCTAGACAAACCCTGGTCGCGGATCGGCGATCTGCTGGTGTATGCCCTTGGCCAGGTCCGGACCGTGAAAAAACTATACCCGGGGATCATGCATTTGCTGATCTTCTGGGGCGTGATTATCCAGGTAATCGGCACCGCGATCAAAATTGCCCAGATGGGGCTCTTCATTCCCTTTACCTGGCCACTTTTCAGTGAAAAGGGTTATCTATTTTACGAGCTGATCATGGATCTGGCTGGTGTCGCGATACTGGTCGGCGTGACGATGGGGTTGATCAGACGCTGGTTTATTAAACCCAAATTCATGGAAAATTCCTGGGATGATATCTTCGTCCTGGTCATGCTGGCGCTGATTCCGCTTGTCGGCTTTGCGACGGAGGGCTTGCGATTGTATTTGGAAAGACCAGCCTGGGGAACCTGGGCTCCAATCGGCAGCTTTGCCGCGAGTCTATGGGCCAGCGCAGGGTCTTCCCCCACCCAGGCAGAAGCCATCCATCCCTATTTGTTTTGGAGCCATGTGGGTCTGGCATTGATCCTGACTGCCAGCGTTCCCTTCACCAAACTGCGCCATATCGTGTTCACGCCCATCCAGATCTTCCTCAAAACCAGCCGTCTCAACGGTGAGCTGGAGAGCATTGATAACCTGATGGAAGCCGAAGTGCTGGGTGCCACCCAGATTTCAGAATTCTCATCCTCAAACCTGCTGGCCTTTGATGCCTGTCTGCAGTGCGGTCGCTGTGAGGAAGTCTGCCCGGCCACTATCAGCGGCCTGGCCTATTCCCCCCGGACCCTGCTGCAGCTGCTCCGGGAAGACATGGCCGAATCCCTGCTAGACCCCGAAAATGGATCTGCTGCAAGCCTTAATCCTGCTCTGCTGGAGGAAGGGTTCCTGTGGTCATGCACGACCTGCGGGCACTGTCTGGAAGTCTGTCCCGCCTTCATCCGCCCTCCGGAACAGGTGATCGACATCCGCCGGGCCCAGGTACTGACGACCGGGGATATCCCCGGAACCGTTGGGGAGACCTTGAGAAATTTCGAACGCCAGGGAAATCCCTGGGGCATGC